>CAJLWS010000123.1 GCA_905210385.1 uncultured Eubacteriales bacterium
CGCGGCGCTGCGGGCGGGCAAGCATGTGCTGTGCGAGAAGCCCATGGCCACCACCCTGGCCGACTGCGAGGCCATGGTGGCCGCCGCCCGGGAGAGCGGGAAGTTCCTGATGATCGGGCAGAACCAGCGCCTGACGAAGGCCCACCAGAAAGCCCGGGAACTGGTGGAGAACGGGACCTTGGGGAAGATCCTCACCTTCCGCACCACCTTCGGCCACGGCGGGCCGGAGACCTGGAGCGTGGACCCGGGGAAGAACACCTGGTTCTTCGACAAGAGCAAGGCGGCCATGGGGGCCATGGCCGACCTGGGCATCCACAAGACCGACCTGATCCAGTACCTGCTGGGCCAGACGGTGGTGGAGACCACCGCCAAGGTGACCACCCTGGACAAGCGGGGGGCGGACGGCCAGCTCATCGGGGTGGACGACAACGCCATCTGTATCTACCGCATGAGCGGCGGCGCCATGGGCACTATGACCGCCAGCTGGACCTTCTATGGGGCGGAGGACAACTCCACCGTCCTCTACGGCACCAAGGGCATCCTGCGCATCTACGACGACCCGGCCTACTCCCTGAAGCTCATCACCGCCGAGGGGGAGAAGGTGCTCTATGAGCTGGAGGCCATTCAGACCAACGACAACCAGACCAAGTCCGGGGTGATCGACTGCTTCATGGACTGCCTGGTGAACAACACGCCCCCCGCCATCTCCGGCCAGTCGGTGCTCACCGCCATGCGGGCGGTGTTTGCCAGCCTGGAGTCCTCGGAGACGGGGAAGAGCGTGACCGTCAAGCAAGACTGAGGAGGAAACGAGCGTATGAAACTGGGATTTGTCAGCGCCATCCTGGATGGCTGGACCTTTGAGGAAATGATCGACGTGGCCCACGACCTGGGCTTCACCTGCGTGGAGGTGGCCTGCTGGCCCAATGGGAAGGCGGAGCGCCGCTATGCCGGCGTCAGCCACATCGACGTGGACGACCTCACCGACGAGAAGGCGGCCTATATCCTGGACTATTGCAAGGCGCGGGAGGTGGAGATCTCCTCCCTGGCCTTCTACCCCAACACCATGGACGAGGACCTGGAAAAGCGCCAGGCCAACATCGACCACCTGAAGAAGGTCATCCTGGCCAGCGAGAAGCTGGGCGTGGGCATGGTCACCACCTTCGTGGGGCGGGCCACCCACAAGACGGTGGAGGAGAACCTGGAGCTGTTCCGGGAGATCTGGCCACCCATTATCGCCTTTGCCGAGGAGCACCAGGTGAAGGTGGCCATCGAGAACTGCCCCATGTGGTTTGACGGGACCAACTGGCCCGGCGGGCAGAACTTGTTCACCACGCCGGCCATCTGGCGCAAGTGCTTCGAGATCATTCCCAGCCCCAACTTCGGCATCAACTACGACCCCAGCCACTTCATCTGGCAGCAAATGGACTACATCTGCCCCCTGTACGAGTTCAGGGACCGGATCTTCCACGTCCACTACAAGGACATCAAGCTCTACCCCGAGAAGCTGGCCGAGGTGGGCGTGATGGCCTATCCCCTGCAGTACATGGAGCCCAAGCTCCCCGGCCTGGGGGACGTGAACTGGGCCAAGTATGTCTCCGCCCTCACCGACATCCGCTACGAGGGCTATACCTGCATCGAGGTGGAGGACCGGGCCTTTGAGGGCAGCAGAGAGCGCATCCTGGACAGCCTGCGCCTGTCCAAGCGCTACCTGGAGCAGTTCGTCATCTAAATCTGCACGCATCCATCGGGGGCCGCCCGGGCGGCCCCCGATTTGCACAAGGAGGGTAAGGGTATGAAACGCATCATTGGGGTGAACTCCAACTGTTACCACGGCTTCTCCGTTGAGGAGGCCATCGACGGCATCGCCGCGGCGGGGTTCCGCTACATTGAACTGACCGCCACCAAGGGCTGGACGGAGCACGTCTTTCCCGACCAGAGCTTTCACCGGCTCTGGCAGGTGAAGGAGCGGCTGGAGGAAAAGGGACTGGTCCCCTTTGCCCTGAGCGGGCACTGCAACCTGATGGACACCGAACGGATCCAGGACTTTGTGGACAACATCCGCCTGGCCGCTTTCTTCGGCTGCGACTACATCGTCTCCTCCATCGGGGAGGCCCATCTGAAGGACAAGACGGTGGCCTCGAATGAGGTGGTGGCCCACCACATCCGGGAGCTGGTCCCCCTGCTGGAGCGGTTCAATTTGACCCTGGTGCTGGAGGTCCACGGGGACCATGGCACCGGGAGGATTCTGAAGGAGATCGCCGACCTGGTGGGTTCTCCCCGGGTGGGGGTGAACTACGACACGGCCAACGCCCTGTTCTACGGTGATGTGGACCTGGCGGAGGATCTGGACGCCAGTATGGACGCCATCCGATACATGCACCTGAAGGATAAGGGGGGCGCACGGGACGTGTGGGACTTCCCCGCTCTGGGCAAGGGGTGGATCGATTTCCCCATGGTGTTTGACAAGCTGGAGAAGGCGGGCAACGGCTGCCCCTTCAGCATTGAGATCGAGTTTACCCAGGCGGGAGCCAGGGATCTGGAGGAGGTCAACCAGGCGGTGCGGGACTCCGCGGCCTACCTGGTGGCCCACGGCTTTGAACTGTGAGGTGCGGGATGATCAGAATCGGGATTGTGGGTGCCGGAGGAATGGGCACCGTACATTATCACAATTACCTCCACCTGGAGGACTGCGCCGTGGTGGGGGTGGTGGATCCCTCCCCGGCGGGCCGGGAACGGGCCCGGGAATGGGGGGTCACGGTGTATGAGACCATCGGGGAGATGGTGGCCGGCGGGGTCACCCTAGTGGACGTGTGCACCCCCACGTTTCTCCACCAGGACCATGTGACCCAGGCGCTGCGGGCGGGGGCCCATGTGATTGTGGAAAAACCCTGCGCCCTGACCCAGGCGGATGCCCGGGCCATGTTCGCTCTGGCGGAGGAGAAGGGCCTGTACCTCTATGTGGCCCAGGTGCTCCAGTTCAGCCGGGAGGTGGAGGTGCTGCGGGATCTGGTGCGGGAGGAGACCTATGGCAAGCCCCTGGACGCAGTGTTCCAGCGGCTGTCCGCCCGACCGGACTGGGCCCAGGGGGGCTGGCTGTTCGATCGGAGGAAGAGCGGTTTGGTTCCCTTCGACCTGCATATCCATGACCTGGACGTGATTGTCAGCCTGTTCGGAGCACCGGATCAGGTTCAATGCTATTCCTGTGCCGGCGCCGACCGGGACTACCAGGAGCTTTACCGCTGGGAATATCGATGCGGCGGGGTCAATGTGATGGCGGAGGCGGGGTGGCTCAGCGCGTCCATTCCCTTTGCCTGTCCCTGGCGGGTGTACTTTGAGAAGGCGGTGGTCCAGTATGACGGGCAGTCTGTCACTGCCTACCCCTACGGCAAGGAGCCCGTGGTCTATGACACCGAAGACCCCCTGAAGATCCCTACCGGCATCAATGTGCCCCCCACCGGCTGGTATCTGCGGGAGCTGGGGCACTTCCTGGACTGCCTGCGCCGGGATACAGACTCTCCGCTGGTGCCCAAGGAGCGGGTACTGGCGGTGCTGGGGCTGTTAGAGCGGTCTTTGGGGTGACAGCGCCAAATGTTCCGGCATGGGCCGTACCCCGCTCACTTCCATGGTTTGCAGTACATCCCATCACTCTGCTCCGGCAACGAAAGGTATGAGGTTGCCTTCTAACGGCCTTGTGTCACTCAAAGGAGGCGCCCTGCCTGTTTTCATGCCGTCCTGCGGATGCGGCAGAAGGCGGCAGATACCACCGGCAGTACCGTTGACCGGACGATAGGAAGCAAAGGATAGGGGAGGACAAAGATGTAGGGGCTCGTGGCAGAATAGGTTCTCATAGGATCACGCCAATCGAGTAGGAGGCCACCCGTTCCTTGAGTAGCCGACCGCTCACACCCCTTTCACCTTCCAATAGAAGGTACTGGGTTTCATATCCAGCCGCCTTCATGGCCCCGCCGCCGTGGCGGAGAGCTCAAGGCCCAGGTGGAGGAGGTCTACCGGAGCCTGGGCACATCCTGCGCGGAGGCCGTACGCATTTTTGCCCAGCAGAGCCTGCGGAGGGCGAAGTGCCCTTCCGCCCGGCGTCGAAACCGTGGAATGAGCTGACCCAGGAGGACCTGGACGCTCGGATGAGAGCGAGGGCTTCCCATGGAACAGATCCCGCAGGATAGGATCAAGATCATCTACACGGAGACCGCCGTGCTGGACATGGAGGAAAAGGCGGACCAGATCGAGATCCAGCTGCGGGAACCGGGGGTGACCTATTCCTGATATTTCCAGCCAAGGGAGGCTATCCAGCAAAATTTGAGCGAGCACCTTTTCCCTCAAATATTCCCGGTACGATGTGGAGCCGTGGAGGGAGCAAGGTGTCCGGCTGTTCCCGTCCCCAAATGATGGGATCCTCTACCATGTGGAGGAGGGGGAGCGCCTGGTCTGCATCCGTGGCGCCTGCATCAAGAACAGAGACCTGTCCGCGCAACTGGAAGAGTCGTAGCAAAATCCCATTAGGGTTCCCGCCAAAATTGGCACATGCCAAAAAGCGGATCTGGACCCTAATGGGATTTTTTGTCCTCGTCCGCCCCATTGAAATCACTCAGCATTGTTTCACTAGCGCCACCAACCGTTGTTTTCAGCCATTCCATACTTACTTCCATACTTCCCTTCTCCGATACGCAGTGTTGCGCTTCGCTCCGCAACGTTCTGATTCTTTGCCATGGGCAGTTCTGCAACACTGCTGCACGGGCTTCTTCCGCCGCGCGATAGTAGCGGAGCGTTCCGCGTTTCCCCGGAACGCTCCGCTATGCAGATGCTTCACCATACCAAGACCTTGGGCGTGATCCAGGTGGACGAGGATGCCTGGAAAAAGCTGACCCGGGAGGAAAAGCAGGAGATCGGGCGGATTTGCGACGAAAAACTGGAAAAATATTACCAAA
>CAJLWS010000124.1 GCA_905210385.1 uncultured Eubacteriales bacterium
GCATGGAGAAGGGGTTGTGGCAGACCTCCAGCTCGCCGGACTCCTCGCCGATCTCGTACATGGGGAAGTCCACGATCCAGCAGAACTCATACCGCTCCTTGTCCATGTGGTTGGGGCAGAAGGCACCCAGCTTGCTGCGCAGCACGCCGGCGGTCTTCTGGGCGGTGAGCAGCTTGCCGGCGGTGAGGCCCACAAAGCAGCCCTTTGTCAGGCCCAGGGCTTCCACCACCTGGTCCTTGAGAGGTTGGACGAACTTGGCGATGCCGCCCACGATCTCCCCGTTCTCGTCATAGCGGAACCAGTAGGCCTTCTCCCCGGACTGCACCTCCACCTCATTGCACAGGCCGTCGATCTGCTTGCGGGTGCCGGTAAAGTCGCTGACCACGATAGCCTTTACGGTGCTGCCCGCAAAGGGGCCGAAGCCGCAGCCGGACAGCAGCCCGGTGGCGTCCTGGAGGGTCAGGTCGATGCGCAGGTCGGGCTTGTCCGAGCCGTAGGTGTCCATGGCCTCCAGATAGGGGATGCGCCGGAAGGGGGCCTCGGAGGCCACGTTGTAGGTGCCGTACTTGGCGAAGATGGGGGGCAGCACCCGCTCCAGCACGGCGAACACGTCGTCCTGGTTGGCGAAGGCCATCTCCATGTCCAGCTGGTAGAACTCGCCGGGGGAGCGGTCCCCCCGGGCGTCCTCGTCCCGGAAGCAGGGGGCGATCTGGAAGTACTTGTCGAAGCCGGAGGCCATGAGCAGCTGCTTGAACTGCTGGGGGGCCTGGGGCAGGGCGTAGAACTTGCCGGGGTGCTTCCGGCTGGGTACCAGGTAGTCCCTTGCCCCCTCGGGGGAGGAGGCGGTGAGAATGGGGGTGGTGATCTCCAGGAAGCCCTCGCCCAGCATGGCCTGCCGCAGGGCGGCCACCACGCTGCACCGGAGGATGATGTTGTTCTTCACCTCCGGGTTGCGCAGGTCCAGGTAGCGGTACTTCAGCCGGATGGCCTCATCCGCCTCCCGGCTGCGGTTGATGGGGAAGGGCAGCTCGTTGTGGCGGCAGCGGCCCAGTACCTTGATCTGGCTGGGCACCACCTCGATGTCGCCGGTGGGCAGCTTGGGGTTCTTGGAATCCCGCTCCCGCACCACGCCGGTCACCTGGATGGTGGACTCCTTGTTGAGCCCCTTCACCGCGGCCATCATCTCCTCCGTCTCCAGCACCACCTGGGTGATGCCGTAGAAGTCCCGGAGGACCACGAAGGCCAGGTTCTGTCCCACCTCCCGGATGTTCTCCAGGAAGCCGGCCAGGGTGACGGTCTGTCCGGCGTGCTCCAGGCGGAGCTCGCCGCAGGTGTGGGTGCGTGATTGAACCATGAAAAATCAACTCCAAAGCGTAATGTTTATGCGAAAAATTGCAAAATGTATAGAAAACTCTCTAATCAATTGGATTGGATCAGGAAACCGATTCCGAGGGGAGCTGCCGGATGACGTCCATCACATCGGTGATCCACTGCTGCTGATCGTCCACCGTGGCGTACCAGTCTTCATACTCGTCGCTGATAAAGGGATCGTCGTGAATGATAATGCGCACGTATGTTTCGCCGTGGGGCTTGCCTCCCTCGTATTGACCACCGCTGATCTCGACCACTTTTTTCTGAATGGTCCCGTCCTGCTGGGGGACGTCGTAGTGGAGGTCCAGGCTCCACGAAAAATCTCCCGGATCGAAACTGCCCCCGTGGCCATATCGGCTCCGGAACAGATTATCCAGATGATGGCGGTAGCTCTGTCCCTCGATCAGGGAGAGCAGCTGGCCGAAGACAGGGTCCTCCGGGGTGAGGGTTGTATAGTAATCCTCGCTCTGGGCGTTAAAGCCCCTCTCACCCTCCAGATAGTAGTGGGCAAAGAGGACGATCTCCTGGCATTCCGCCCCCTCGGGGACCAGCTCCTCATAGGGGACAGGCCAAGTGTACCACAGACAGAACAGACACGCAAGTACCACGAAGACCCCCACGCCGCAAAAAAACCGGCGGATGCTTTTCTTGCGCATCTCGTCCTCCATCTGCAGGATCATGGAGATGTCCCGGTCGGGGGGGACGGGGGTGGGGGTGCGCATCCGCTCGTACTCCTCCCGGCAGGCGGGGCAGCCCTCCAGGTGCTCCCGCACCAGCTGGGCGGTGTCCTCGCTCACCGCCCCATCCTCGTAGAGGGGGAGCAGGTCCCGGATGATGTTACAGTTGATCTCTTTCATCGCCTTTCGCCTCCATACAGTTGATGATCTGGAGCTTTGCCCGGTAGAAGGTCACCCGGGCCCAGCCGGCGCTCTTGCCGAACAGCCGCCCGATCTTCTCAAAGGGCAGCTCGCCGAACACCCGCAGGGTGAAGACCTCCTTGTAGGGCTCCGCCATGGCGTGGAGCAGGCGGTGGATCTGGAAGGCGGTCTCCTCGTCCACCAGCTGATCCTCCACCCGCACGTCCTGGGAGAGCTCCTGGGGCAGCTCCTCCTGGGAGACCGCCCGCTTCTGCTTCCGGCAGTGGGAGTAGAAGCAGTTGCGGGCGATGGTGAACAGCCAGGCCCGGGCGTCCTGGGATCCGTCAAAACGCCGGGCGGCCTTCAGGGCCTTGAAGAAGGTCTCCTGGCACAGCTCCTCCGCCAGGGGGCCGTTCTCCGTCAGGCCCAGCAGAAACCGGTACACGTCCCGGAAATGGGCCTCATAGATGGCTTCCAAGTCCATGGCTGTTCACCTCCCCTCACGGTATCAACGCGGAAAGGCGGGTTTTGTTACAGATTTTTTGGAAAAAGGCGAAAGGTCGATGAGTCGATGTTGGGTTTACGGCTGCTCCGGCTCCCGGATGGGGGTAAGGTTGGCCCGGCGGGCAGCGCCGGCCCGGATGAGGGCGGTCCCCTCCTCCTGGGACAGGGTCTGCTGCTCCCCGGTGGCCATGTCCTTGACGGAGACGGCGCCCTTGGCGATCTCGTCCTCCCCCAGGAAGACCACGTAGGGGATGGCAAGCTTGTCGGCATAGCTCATCTTCTGCTTGAACTTCCGCTGCTCGGTGTACAGCTGGGCCCGCACCCCCGCCTGGCGCAGCCGGGCGGCAAAGGCGATGGCGGGGGAGAGGTCGTCGGTCATGGGAAGGATAAGGGCGTCGGCAGGGGCGGTGTTCATCTCCCCGTTCAGATAGCCCTGGTCCTCCAGCACGAAGAACAGACGGGTCAAACCGATGGAAATTCCCACGCCGGGGAGTTGTTTATCGGTATAATATTCCGCTAAGTTATCATATCTTCCCCCGGAACAGATGGAGCCGATCTCCGGGTGGTCCAGCATGGTGGTCTCATAGACGGTGCCGGTGTAGTAGTCCAGCCCCCGGGCGATGGTCAGGTCCACGGCGAAGTGGTCCTCAGGCACGCCGAAGGCGGCCAGGTACTTCACCACGGTGGTCAGCTCGTCCAGGCCCTGGTCGAACAGCTCGTTGCGGCCCCGGTAGCCCTCCAGGGCGGAGAGCACCTGGGCATTGTTCCCCCGAATGGCGATGAACTTGAGGATCTCGTCCGCCGATTCCCCAGACAGGCCGATGTCCTCCCCCACCAGCAAGTTCCGCACCTTGTCACCGCCGATCTTGTCCAGCTTGTCCACGGTGCGCATGATGTCGGCGGCCTGTTCCGTCAGGCCCAGCATGGCATAGAATCCGTTGAGGATCTTCCGGTTGTTCACCCGGATCTGGAACCGGCGCAGGCCCAGGGCGGTAAAGGTGTTGTAGATAATGGCGGGGATCTCCGCCTCGTTGACGATGTCCAGCTTGCCATCCCCGATCACGTCGATGTCCGCCTGGTAGAACTCCCGGAACCGGCCCCGCTGGGCCCGCTCCCCCCGGTACACCTTGCCGATCTGGAACCGGCGGAAGGGGAAGGTCAGGTCAGCGTAGTGCAGGGCCACATACTTGGCCAGGGGGACAGTGAGGTCAAATCGGAGGGATAGGTCGGTATCCCCCTTGGTGAAGCGGTACATCTGCTTCTCCGTCTCCCCGCCGCCTTTGGCCAGCAGCACTTCACTGGCCTCGATCACCGGGGTGTCCAGAGGGGTGAAGCCATAGAGGGAGTAGGAGCGGCGCAGCAGCTCCACCATGCGGTCAAACTGCACCTGCTTGTCCGGCAGCAGTTCCATGAAGCCGGACAGGGTGCGGGGTTTCTGTTTTGCCATGACGACAACTCCTTGTGATAATATAAAGATAAATTGCGAAATGGAATTGAACCTAGAGGATGAGAAATGCTCTCACCCCATGGAAACAGTTCATGGGACGAGAGCATTGCCTTGCAATACTTCGTGGTGCCACCCACGTTCAGCGCGCCGGACGCGCCCTTGGCCTTCTGTTGCGGGAAGGGGACCGCACCCGTCTCCGGGTCCGCTCCTCCGGCGTCTTTCCCGTCCTCCTTGCTGTGGGTGCTCTCAGCAGTTGTCACGCTTGGATTGAATGCACGGGCGGGGTTGCTTCCCAAACGGGACTGCTCTGCAAGTCCTGGCTGGAAGAACTCGCCCTGGTCAAAACGCCCCTGTCGTGCATCTATCCTTGCGGTTCCGCACCTTCTCTGTACAGCGGTGTGAAGGGTACTCATCCGGTCTCTGCGCGGGAATGATAAAGGGATCAGACCTTCAGCGGTGTGCTGGGCCGAATCAGCTCCCGATAGCTCAGGTCGCCCCGTGCCAGGCCATGAATGAGCATTTCCGCAGTGGCGGCGTTGGTGGCAAAGGGGACGTTGTGCTGGTCACACAGGTTGGTGATATAGCGCAGGTCCTGGTCCAGATCGCTGGAGTTGGGATCGTTGAAGAACAGAACCATGTCGATCTCGTCATAGGCGATACGGGCGCCGATCTGCTGGCTGCCGCCGTGGGCATGGGAAAGAAAGAGTTGAACAGGCAGGCCGGT
>CAJLWS010000125.1 GCA_905210385.1 uncultured Eubacteriales bacterium
CCCGGAAGGCCGGTCACATACAGCAAGTATGCTCCCGGCTTTCCGGAACTCCGCGCCTCGTCTGACGGGCTTTTACTTGCCCGCTGTTCATTTGAGGACAATAGAGGATGGAAAGGAGCAAATGCAAGATGCTCATCAAAAACGCGAAGATTCTGGTCGGGAAGTCCTTCCTGGAGGGGGACATCCGCTTTGGAAAGACCATCGAGGCGGTGGGCAAGCTGGAGGGGGAGGCCGATCTGGACGCCCAGGGCGGCTATGTGGCCCCCGGCTTCGTGGACATCCACACCCACGGGGCCATGGGGGAGGACTTCTCCGACGGAAAGCCGGAGGGGCTCCAGCCCATGGCCGACTACTATGCCGCCCACGGCGTGACCTCCTTCCTGGCCACCACCATGACGCTGAAGGAGGAGGTGCTCACCCCCGCCATGCACGCCATCCGGGACTTTGCCCGGACGGGGGGTGCCAAGTGCGCCGGAGTGCATCTGGAGGGGCCCTTCCTCAGCTTTGCCAAGCGGGGGGCCCAGGCGGCTGAGAACCTCCATCTGCCGGACGCGGCCCTGTTTGACCGGCTCAACGGGGCCAGCGGCAGCCAGGTGAAACTGGTCACCGTGGCCTGCGAGGAGGAGGGGGCCATGGACTTCATCGGCTATGTTTCTCAAAAGGCCACCGTGTCCCTGGGGCACACCTCCTGCACCTATGACCAGGCCATGGAGGCCTTTGCCCGGGGGGCCAGCCACGCTACCCACCTGTTCAACGGCATGGAGGGGCTCCACCACCGCAAGACGGGCATCGTGGCCGCCGCCATGGACGCGGGGGCCAGCGTGGAACTCATCTGCGACGGGCTGCACATCCATCCTGCCGTTATCCGGCTGGCGCACAGGCTGTACGGGGACAAGCTCAACCTGATCTCCGACTCCCTGCGGTGCGCGGGGATGCCCGACGGCCCCTACGAGCTGGGAGGCCAGCCCATTGAGATGAAGAACGGAAAGGCCTGCCTGGCGGGCACCAACACCCTGGCCGGCTCCTCCATCTCCCTGCTGGATGCGGTGCGCAACGTGGCAGCCTTCGGCCTGCCTCTGGCCGACGCCCTGTACGCCGCCTCCACCGCCCCTGCCCAGGCGGTGGGCCTGACCGATGTGGGGGCCATCCGCACGGGCGCCGCCGCCGATCTGGTGGTGCTGGACCAAAATCTGAACCTGAAGGCCGTCTACGTGGATGGGGAGAAACAATAAAATTTGCCAAGGAATGAGACATCCCCGGCTCCAATCCAGGAGCCGGGGATGCATTATCTTTTCCCTTTTCGCGTACTCTTTCGTTCCTATGCCTTGCTGGAATGGGGACGCGGAGCGCATCGTTCATCAATGGGCTTTCGCCGATGGGACGTGGGTGGAAATCTTTCAAAGCCATTCTTTTCTTAAAATAGCATACTGCATGGTATTTTCAAAGAGAGGGGTGCCATCCGGATTACAGACAAAAGATGTAAACTCCTGAAATAGCCCCTCTCGGCGCATACCCAGTTTTTCACAAAGGTGCTGGCTCGGCAAATTATAGTCTTCGGTATAAGCGTAAATCCGCCTTGCATTTTTTTCGCGGAAAAGATAATCGAGGAAAGCGTGAGCTGCTTCGTATGCAAAGCCGTTTCCATGGTATGCTTCGTTGAGCATCCAGCATGGACTGAACGTGTCTGATGGCGAAGTGATACTGTGGGGATCTCCGCATTCCGGATAGGCATCTATCTCGCCAATTACCTTTCCTGAGGACTTCAAAACGATGGCGAAGTAATACTCGGCTTCATTCATGCGCCTTCTCATTTCTTCTTTGGATGCCTCAAGGGAATCCAGTTTCATGCTGGCAAAGCAGTTTACCTTTGGTTCTCCCAAATATTCCAATACATCTGCCGCATCACGTTCCAGAAAGGGGCGCAGGAGTAAGCGTTCTGTTTCAATGATCATAAACTTCGTAACCTCCGCAATTGTGTCTGTGCCTTTTGAACGGCAGGAAAAACCACCCTTACTATTGCTGGCATTTTACCAGGTAGGAGTTAGAGGCGTTTCAGGGCTGCCTCCTGCGCCTCAATGGCCCGGAAGCGGGGCATGATGCCGATCTTGTCCGGGGTGTGGACGGGGAGCTGGTAGATGTCGTGGCCGGGGAACTGGTTTCCCTCCACCAGGCAGGGCCCCTGGGGGGTGAAGCACACATCCCAGCCCACGTACCCCACCTCCGGGATGACCTGGGCGGCCTGTTCCACCAGGGCCCGGGCCTTGTCCCAGTCGGGGAAGCGGAAGCCCTGGATGGGGGTGCCGGTGGCGGGGTGGTTGACGTACAGGTTCTTCTGCTTGTCCAGCGCCCGGTCGATGACGGTGCCCGTCTCCGGGTCCATGGGGGCCACCATGCCCCCGCTGTTGAAGTTGTCCACGAACTTGCCGTTGCCGATACGGAACATGGCGGTGACCAGGTAGACGCGGCCGCTCTCCCCCCGGATGGTTACCATGCGCACGGTGTTGATAGAGCCGGGATAGATGGCGGCCACTGCCGGGTGCTGGACGATGACCTCCTCCAGCTCTAGGTGGGGGGCGCGCTCCTTGAGATGGTCATACAGGGCGTCCGGGCTGGGGAAATCAGCCACTCGCAGCTTTTCAATACCCCAGCCACAGCTGCCCAGGGCAGGCTTGGCCATGAACTCGCCATGCCGGGAAAGAAAGGTCATGACATCCTCCCGGTTGTCTCCGGTGACCGGCACCCAGTCCCGGTGGAGGAATGGGGCGAAGCGGGTGTTGAACTGGATTTTGTCCCCCAGGTCATCCATATGGGCCTTGTCATTATATTTGGCCACCAGGGCGTTGTTCCGCCCCCGAGTGAGGTAGGTGTCCCGCTGTTCCTCCGTGAGGTTGTACATCTCGAACAGGTCATAGTCCATGTATCCTGCTCCGTACTTCACCGCGCAGTCCTTCATGTCCCGGAAGATGGCCAGCCGGGACCGGCCTGTCTTCTGGTGGATGGAATTGATCTTGTCCAGCATGGCCTTATAATTCATGCTCAGCGCCCGCTGGGCCAGGTATTTCAGTTTTCCCATACGTCTGCCTCCTCGTGGGGATGCTCCCCTTCTTTATACCATAGTTTTCCCCGAAAGGCAACGGCGATCCCGATAATGTCTACCAAAATGGAAAGATAGTTTACAATTTATCTTGACAGGGCAGGCGGCATATTGTATACTATATAAAAAGTATAGTTTACAATGTGGGGGCGGTCAAATGGGGTGGACACAGGAGAGGGGAAAGGGTAGGGGCGCCTACCAGCTGGCGGTGTGCGGGGTGATGGCTGCGGTGCTATGTGTCCTGGCCCCCCTGTCCATCCCCATCGGGCCGGTGCCAGTGACCCTGGCCACTCTGGTGGTCTATCTGATGGGTAGTCTGCTGGGTTGGAAGTGGGGGACGGCGGCCTGCCTGGCCTATTTATTGGCAGGGCTGGTGGGGCTGCCGGTGTTCTCCGGTTACGGGGCGGGGACGGGCGTGCTGCTGGGTCCCACGGGGGGCTATCTCATCGGTTACCTGCCCATGACGTTCCTTACCGGCTGGGTGGCGGACCACACGGATAGGCGGTGGGCCCTGTTGCTGGCCATGATCGGAGGCACCGCCCTGTGCTACGCCCTGGGCACCGCCTGGTACTGCACCCAGAGCGGCAGCCCCCTGGGGGCGGCCCTGGGTGTGTGCGTGCTCCCCTTCCTCCCCTTTGACCTGCTGAAGATGCTGGCGGTGCTGGCTATAGGTCCGGTGATCCGCAGGAGGTTACAGCAGGCCAGGCTGCTGGCGTAAAAGAATGGATGCAGAGAGAAGCTGCCGCCCGGCGCGTATCGGTTGCGCCGGGCGGCAGTGGTTTTGGACCTTTGCCTGGTCATAGCCCAATCAGAAGGGAGGAGAGCAGGTGGAGCGGGAGAAAGCCGATGAGAAAGCTGGCCAGGTTGGCGCACAGAGTGTAGTCCACCCGCCGCCTATGGGTGTGTTCCTGGAGGAGGGCCTGGTAGGCCACCGCCTCCACGGCGAAGATGACCAGCTCCGGCACAGCCATGAGCAGCAGGTAGTAGGAAAAGTTGCCCTGGGCAGCGGCAAGGACCTGCCCGTTGCAGAACAGGTGGAGCCCCACCTGGGTGATCAGGTTGACCAGCAGGAACACCAGCCAAGTGCGCCTTTGCCGGAAACCGAAGAGCAGCAGCACGACGCCCTCCAGCACCAGGGTGGGGAGCAGGGTGGAGGCTAGCTGGGTCAGGTAGTACACCGGAGTAGAGGTCCGCTCGGACAGGGTGTTGGTGCTCCAGTCATAGACCAGGTTGGTGTGAAAGCGGACGCGGGTGTAGGATTCTTCCGTGGCTTGGGCCCCGTCCTGGGTGGCCACAGCCAGCCGGAAAGTCTGGGGCAGGCCGAAGTAGGAGTAGACATACTGTCCGGCGTCATTGGGCAACAGGTCGCCGAAGATGGGCGGCCCGCTGGTGCCGGTGGCGCAGGCCAGCACCCAGCCGTCCCCCTCCAGGCTGTGGAGGGCGGAAAGCAGTTCAGGGTCGTAGTCCACCGTTGAAAGATCCGTGTACAGGGTTTCTTCGCCGCCCTCATACAACAGGTCCACGTAGCACGCCCCCTCCGGGGCGTTGACCACGGTGATGGTGAGGTCTGGCTTGGGGCCCATATCTGCCCGGGCGGGCAGGATCAGGCAGCACAGGCACAGCAGGGCAAGAGACAGCGCGGAAACTCGTCCTTTCATAAAGCCTCCTTTTCCATAGGGTGAAATCCTCCGGGGGCAGGTTTGCAAGCGGCCCCTCAAGGAAACCATACCACAGGGGCAGGGGAAAGTCTACCAATGGGGATGACAAAAGGTTACAATCCGGCCACAAAACAGCCGCCCGGCGGAAA
>CAJLWS010000126.1 GCA_905210385.1 uncultured Eubacteriales bacterium
TTAGTTGGCTTTCTCCGAACGAATTCACTGTCCAATATGTTTGACAAACCTACATTTACGGGAAAAGAATGAAAAAAAGACCTGGGGATCATGTGGATCTGCCGGAGCGGGGGAGTTCGCGCGCTGTGGTATGTGCGCTGGTGAACTGTACCAAGGAGATCTGTATTTTTGGATGGATGGTCAGAAAGTCTGCGAAGCATGTCTGGAACGGTATGCCAGAAGAAGATTTGCCCACCGTCTTCGCCGGGTGGGACGGTCGGAAGGGGGCGGGAGGGCATGACGATCTATGAATTGGGAGTGCAGTACGGCATGACCGCCGCAGTGCTTCGGGGGCGTATTGTGGAGCTGGAGCGGATGCTGGAAGAGGCCCAAGACGAGACGGAGCGGCAGCAGCTGGAAGGCCGGATCCGGCCATTACGGGCGATGTACCGGGAGACCAGGGCGGTGGCCCGGCATCTTCAGGGATACTATATCCGTACTGGCAGTGTGTCCCGCAGGAAAGCAGCAGGAGGCAGGAGGCGAGTGAAATGAAAAAGATTTCTTACGACAGTACATTCGGCATGGTGGATTTGGCGGTCTACAGCACGATGATGGCTCAGGACAACAAAGAGCAGATCGGACGGCTGAAGCGAAACTTGACCTATGCGTTGCGCCAGGACATCACGCCGCGCCAGCGAGAATACATGATGATGTACTATGGGAAAAACATGAGCATGGAGGAAATCGCCCGAGAGGCTGGGGTGAATAAATCCACGGTTTCCAGAACTTTGAAGCGGGGCAGGCAGCGGCTGTACCGCTGTCTGCGGTATGGTGCGGCAAATTTACTGGAACAGGCTGACAGTTGAAAAATCAAACAATTTGTGATACTCTAAAAAAGCACTGGGTGTGCAATCCGGCAAACTTTTGGGGGGGTCACGATGGAACTGTCGCTGCAAATGAAACAGACGCAAAAGTTATCTCCTCAAATGATTCAGACCATGGAGATTCTCCAGATGGGCAATCAGGAGCTGCAGGAGTATGTGGATGAGTTGCTGCTGGAAAACCCGGTTCTGGAGCGCACAGGCGCGGATCCTGCGGCCAGTGCCGATGAGCTGCTGCGTAGAATGGAGTGGCTTTTAGGGGATGGCCGGCGGTATTCCCGCAGGGCTGACACCGAGGATGCCGGAATGGCTCCGGTGGCGGTACAGCCTCGGACCGAGGGTCTCTATGAGCATCTCAGGGATCAGATCGAGTTCCGAAACATGTCCATGGAGCTCCGACTGGCAGTGGAAAGCGTACTGACCGGATTGGATGCCAACGGATATTTGGAAGAGAGCACTCAGGAGCTGGCAGACCGCAGCGGGCAGCCGCTGGAGGTGGTGGCGGAGGCGGAGAAACTGATCCGTACCCTGGAGCCGGCGGGCGTAGGCGCCAGGACATTGGCCCAGTGCCTGGAGCTGCAGTTGGAACGCCAGGGGGAGCGGGGACTTGCGCTGACCATTGTCCGTAACCACCTGGAAGATGTGGCAAAGAACCGCTACCACAAGATTGCCCAGGAAACAGGGGCCAGCCGGGAGTCGGTCCAAAAGGCGTGCCGCCTGATCCGAACGTTGGTACCCAAGCCGGGAGCGGCGTTCGCACCCGGGGAACACTTTGGAACCCTGTTGCCTGACCTGGTGGTGCGGGAGGAGAATGGGAAATTTGTGGTGACGATGAATGAGGTACAGGGTCCCCTGCTGCGGGTCAATTCCTTCTATCAGCGCTTACTGGCAGAGAGCGATGACCCCCAGGTGCAGGAGTACTTAACCAACAAGATGCGTCAGGCAGACTGGGTGGTGAAGGGGATCGAGCAGCGTCGGACCACTCTGCTGCGCTGTGGTCAGAGCATTGCCGCCGCCCAGGAGGAATTCCTCCGCCGGGGCCCTGGGCACCTGAAACCTATGACCATGTCTGATCTGGCGGTTGAGCTGGGAGTTCACCCATCCACCGTCAGCCGGACTGTCAGGGACAAATACCTTCAGTGCGGCTATGGCGTATTTCCCCTCAGCTATTTCTTCAGCCGGGCGCTTTCCGGCCCAGAGGGGGAGGAAGCCACCGCCCAGCAGGCTAAGGCGGCCATCTACGCCCTGATCCAGGAGGAGGACAAGCGCCATCCTCTATCCGATCAAAAATTGTGCGACCTGCTGGCCCAGCAAGAACTGATCCTTGCCCGGCGAACTGTAGCCAAATACCGGGAGGCCATGGGGATTGCCCCAGCGGCGGGACGACGGGAATACTGAGTAGAGAGACCATTGGAAAGGCTGTGCGCGGAATGAAGTATCAGGGGATTTTTTTTGATTTTGATTACACTTTGGGGGATTCCACCGGCCCGATTACAGTGGGGTATCAGAGGGGATTTGAGGCCTTGGGCTGGCCTGCGCCCACTCAGGAGCAAGTGCGCCCCACCATTGGCATGACGCTGATGGACGGCTATACTATGCTCACCGGGGACGGGGATCCAGACCACCGCCAGGAGTTCTATCGGCAGTTCCAGCTGGCGGTAGGGGAGGCGGCAGGAGAGGGCAACCAGCGGATTATGGTGGAGGGAACCAGACTGTTTCCCGGCGCAAAGGAGCTGCTGGACTGGCTGAAGAGGTACGGAATCCAGGTAGCCGTTGTGTCCACCAAACTGGGGCAGACGATCCAGCGCATCTTTGCGTATCAGAGGCTGGAGGACCAGGTTGGCCTCATCCTGGGGGGTAAGGATGTGCGCCGGGCAAAACCGGATCCGGAGGGGCTGAACCTGGCCATGGAGCGGCTGGGCCTGACCCGGGAGCAGGTGCTGTTCTGCGGGGACACGGTGATTGACGCGCTGGCGGCGAAGAACGCCGGTGTGGACTTCTGCGCGGTACTCAACGGTACCACACCGGCGGCCGCTTTTTCCGAATACCCCCACGTTCACATCGCACCCGACCTGCTGGAGCTGCGGCGGTGGCTGGAGGGATAACCTGATGCAGAAGGAGCGGCTATAGGATTCCGGAAGAAAGATTGGAGATGCGCCGTGCCAGTTCCTCCAGCCAGCGATGCACGGCGGAAGAATTACCGCTGGCGGACATGTTGAGCAGGCTGTCCTCCCTCCAGCGTATATCCATGAGCCAGAAGGTCTGGATGATCGTGTACAAGTATGGGAACAGAAATTTCTGCTCGGCGGTGAAGGGACGCTCCGATTGATAGCCACGGAGAAAGGCCTGAAGAAGCAAGAGTTCATCCTCCTTCGTGTGGAAAGGGGGATAGTCCATAAGGCGGGACTCAAAAACGGCCTGCATGACAGCATCGCAGTAGAGACTGTTGTCTCCGCTGCGGTTAAAGTCAAACATACCCAAAACACCCTGTGGGGACTGGAACAAGTTGCAGTTGCTGATGTCCCCCTGCACTGCGTAGCGGGGGGACTCCCTGAGAGGGGAGAGAACCGCCATATATTCTTCATATTTGGCGCAGATGTATCGGTGCAGCTCCAGATCGCCATTGACCAGGCCAGGGGTGATGGAGGCAAAGTCAGAGAAAGAGAACAGGTCGTTGCGGGCAAATGGGTCAAATAAGACGTCGTTTGCAATGTGGAAGTCGTGCGCTTCAGCCACGTTGTGAGACTGTGCCAGCAATCTCCCGGTTTGCTCCGATAATTCCGGGGTTACATAGGGGAGCTCCCCGGTGACATACTCCTCAACAGTCACGATCACATCGTAGCCGTGGATGTGGTGCCATTTGGCAAAGGAGCCGCCAGAGGGATATTGGATGGGACATAGGATGCCATTCCGGCGCAGCAGATCTGCGAACTGACTTTGACTTTCTATGAGATCCAGAGACACGTCAGCTTCGTTTTTGAACCGCACGACCAGATCGGGGCCATGGCGGGACGTGACTTTCACAATCAGGCGAACCTCTTTGGAATTCGGATTGTCCTTCTCATAGTGGTATCGCTGGAGTTCAGAAAAAGACTCCAGGCCATTTTGAAAGCCAAAGTCGGCCAGAACCAATTCCAGATCGGCGGAAAACACCTCAAACATATCAAACACCTTCTTTGCTAAGAATAAGGAAAAAATTCCTGCAGGCGAACAACCGCACCGCAGGAATTTCTTGCGTTTTGTCTCAGCTCAGTTCCTCGTTGCCGCAGGCGCCGAGGAGCTGTCTGGCATAGGGAAGGGCGAGTATGGTATCGCACAGGGTATGCCACTCGTCCAGCTTGTGGCTCCGGCGGGCATAGTAGAGGTTGGCCAGCACCTCGTAGTTCAGAGAGACAGTGCGCATCTGATTGTAGCTGGAGGGGAGCAGCTGGATCAGGTCATACCAGTGGGCCTTGTCCTTGGTATCCAGGTATCGCAGGCGGACCTGCTCCAGATAGCCCAGAAACCGCTCAAACTGCTCCAGGGAGGCGGGGGTCATGTGGTCGGTGCTGAAATCCTCCAGGGTGAAGGGCTTGGCGTGGATCTTATGCATAGTGGAGGTGGAATTGGCCACGGTGCCCACCTTATAGGTGTCAAACTCCTTCCACCAGTACAGGGGAGCGGTGATGTCCATGGACACCAGGATCTGCCGGAGGAACTTCCGGTGATCGCTCCCCGCTCGGCACAGCCGGACGGCCAAATCCAGGTCGTTGGGGCCCAGGACGTATTGGCCGGCGCCGTCATAGAAGCTGTCGCTCTTGGCCCAGCTGTTCAGGGGGTTGCGGGCCCCCCGTATGGCGTTTTCCAGATTCATCACGCAGATGTGGTTGGTGTTCAGCATATCCGTCTCCTCCTGCCGCAGAGAAAGTGAGAACTCAGGATCTGGAGATGTAATCCCCCATGATGTAGCCGGTGGTTTCCTCGCCGCCGGAGCCTACAAAGGTGATCTCGTACCAGCCGTCTCCCGCGTCGGATACCACGG
>CAJLWS010000127.1 GCA_905210385.1 uncultured Eubacteriales bacterium
GCCGTCCCCGCCAAGGTGGGGACGGCCAGCACCGACACGCCCAAGCCCACATGGCGCAGAGCGGAGAGAATCAAAGACCGCATCGTTCCTTCCTCCTTCCACCGCCGGCCAGGGGACCGACGGTATCTTTGAGTATGGTTTACTCCTGGCAGGGGCGGGCTTCTATCAAGAAACGGTAAAATTTTTGTGATCTTTTGAAGACTGGGAGAGAAAGACTGCCGCCCACGAATGGGCGGCAGTCAGAGAATGAACCATATGATCAGCGCTTGGCGAACTAAGGGGGCGACAGATGGCCTTAAGAACATGTCTTTTACCCTGCAGTTAGAAACCGTTGAAAACATTGATTTTTTGTGCATCGCCTCCCACAGTGACAGTCAGGTAGTTGGCATTTAATTTCCAGACGAGGGGAACAGAATTTGCTTGAAGCAACCTTGCAGCTCAACGGGAGGTCATAAAATTGGAACCTGCTGTTCTACAGCTACTGATTATGGGCATCACATAGCCTGCTGAGACCTTAAGTATCTCAACTGAACTCATTTTATAAGAAGGCCTATATCTTATCCGGAATAGGATTGTGCAGTCTGAAATCGCAGAGAACCAGTTGCTTTGGGTTCACTAGGAAAGAATAGGAGCCTGATTCTGTGTGCAAGATGAGAAGGAAAAAAGGAATCGCCACACTCTGTTTCCTAGGCAAGCGCAGGCCTCGGCGTCTATTACTTTGCTGGTGCTAACTATGCCCTGCCAGAAGTGGGTATACTATCCGCACGGCGGCATATATTCTAGGTGTTCGGGTTCAGAAAAAACTGCATAGTTGCCGCAATGCCCCGTTGCTCTAGAACCTCCCTCAATGATGTGTGTTTTGCTTGCGCGTTTACCGCTGTAAGACAAGCGCCGTTTCACTTGTTGTCAATGTAGATTTCTTTGTATTTCTTGATTTTCCGATAGACGACACTTTTATGGATACCCATACGTTCAGCAGCTTTGGTCACATTCCCACCGCAGATGTCAATCATGTGTTCGATGTAGGCCTTTTCGAATTTGGAAAGAGCATCGGAATAGTCTTCGCCCTCTGTGATGGAAAAGCCAGTTTCTGTAGCGGGGGTGGAAAGAAAGGCTGTTTTATGGGATAAAATTTGAATTGGCAAAATTGCATCCGTATCAGATACAATGACAAGCCGCTCAATCAGATTTCTCAGCTCTCGAATATTGCCAGGCCAGTGATATCGCAAGAGCTCACTCTTGGCGGTATCCGTTAAGTAGCAGTTACGTTGATACTTTTCTTCAAAAAGTTCCGCCTGGCATTATCGCACAGGGGATCTGGCTGCTTGTATTGGAACAGGGAAAATGGGTGGTAGGAAAGCCGCTGGGGCTTCAGGCATGGGAGGGCGCCTGTTACTTATTTTTCTGTTCTTGGCTTCTGTAAATATGGGCCGGATTGGCCTGGCACGATGCCTGGTTCCCCGCGGATCACCCCTCGGAGCAGGGATGGGCGCTGCCTGACAAGCAATAGATCTTGATTGTATTGTTTCAAAAAAGGACGGGGAAATGGCATTTTCTCTGCGTTTCAACAATCAGCACCGTTCCCTTCGCAGCTTATTTGCATAAAATCACTTGACCCGCAGGACGGTCCCGCAAGAGCCGGAGATATTGGCTTTGTATTTTTTTCCACGATAGAAAAACTGAAAGTTCAGGCCCGTGCAGCCTTCGGGAAGATGGGGAGCCAATCGGGGGGCTCCGTCTGCGAAATGCAGCCCTGCAAAGCCAAACACCACAGTTTGCCAGACCTCCCCAAGGCAGGCCAAGTGGAGTCCCTCCTTGCCCGTGTTGCCCATGATGTCCTCCAAGTCCAGATAGAGTGCTTTTCGGAAGTAGGCGCCCGCCTGTCCCATCAGGCCATTCCGCGCCGCAAAGAGGGCGTGGCTAGCAAAGCTTAAGGTGGAGTCATGGAGGCAAAGAGGTTCAAAATCCTCCCAGGCGGCTAATTTCTCCTCCCGGGTAAACTGTTCCGGCAGACGGGTCATGAGGAGCAACGCATCCGCCTGTTTAATCACCTTGTAACGCTGGAGCCGGTCAAAGCAGACCTGATGATAGCTGGCCTCATCCCCGGATTTGAGCTGGGCCGGGTCAACCGCCTCCAGCAGATGGAAGGTGTCATCCTGCCGGTAGTGGCCAGTATCCGGATCCCGGGGGAGCTGGATGGCATTCCGCAGCGATTTCCACCCGGCCAGCTCCTCTTTGGACAAGCCCATCGCCGCGTACTGCTCCGGAGCTTCCCGCTTCAACCTTTCGGCGGCAGAACAGGCCAGGGACAGATTGTGCTGGACCATGGCGTTGGTGAACAGGTTGTTGCTGGTGATACCGCAGTATTCGTCCGGCCCCTTACAAAACAGCAGGTTTGCCTTTCCCGGCTCAGGAGCAGGGGAGTAGCGGCTCACCCAGAAGCGGGCGGTCTCCACCAGCGCCTGGGCCCCGCCCTGGAAAAAGAGATCATCGTCCCCTGACCAGTCCAGGTACTGGCCCAGGGCATAGGCCACATCGGCGGTGACATGGACCTCGCTGCACCCGATATCCCAACTCTCGCACTGCTCTGACCCGTCGAAGGAGACCATCCAGGGATAGCGGGCCCCGCTCCCGTTCATCCGTTCTGCGTGTTCCCTGGCCTGGGGAAGGGTGCGAACTCGGAAGCCTGCCAGGCTGCGGGCGGCCTGGGGATCAGTCAGGTCATAGAACGGCGTCAGAAAAAGATCCGTATCCCAAAAGCAGCACCCTTTGTAGCGGGTGTGGGTGAGCCCTCTGGCCCCAATGCTTACCGTAGGGTCCCGGGGTGAGCAGTTGGCCACCAGCTGATAAATCACATAGCGGAGGGCCGTCTGGATGTCGGGATCTCCTTCCATAGCAATGTCGCAATCCGCCCGCTTCCTGTCCCATGCGGCCCGGTTCTCTGCCAGCGCTTCCGCAAAGGTCCAGCCGGGCTCCGCGCCCAGATGGAGCAGTGGGTCTACGTCGCGGCTGGTGGTCAGCCGGCACACGCTCTCCAGCACGGCGGGGGGATCGGATGCCGTACCGGAACAGCGTGCGCCGATGCCGTCCCCTGTGTCCGGGACAAAAGTGGGCTGGGAAAGGCCTGCGGTGCGGAGGAAGAGGGCCTGGTCCAGCGACAGGTTGGTATACCGGGTTTCATACCGGGCGGTGAAGCCTGCGGCACACTCCATCCCCGAACAGAAACGGGTCATCTGGATGACCTGAGTGTTCTCCTTCACCTGGTCGTCCGGGATGGGGCTGTTACAACTCTGGTGGTCGATGCCGGCCAACACCTCCAACTGCCCGCTGCCCCGGAATTCCAGCCGCTGAAAGAGTAGGCTGGGCCGGGCCAGGGAAAAGAACCGCTGCTCTTGCACCTCCAACCAGGCGTCCATGCTCTCCAACCGGTAGGAAAAAGTGAGCAGCCCTGTCCGCAAGTCTAACTCCCGGCGCATAGGGGGCGCGAGGGATGGGACGCGGCCGTTCAGCTGGATTTGATACCAGATCGGGGTGGGGAGGTTGACAAAGTCCGTCAATTTGGTATCATCTGAGATCCGGTCATAAAAACCAGCCAGAAAGAGCCCGGCATCCAAAGGCCGGCGAATGGGGCGGTATGCGGGGTAGCCTCTGGCCCCCATGCGGCCGTTCCCGGTGAAGAAGACACTTTCCAGAAAGGGATCGGAAAACGCTTTTCCCTCTGCCAGAAGGATCCAACCAAGGCGTTTAACGTCAGTTCTCATAGGCTGCACCTCCCAGTGCATACCGCAGGGCATGGCACACGAAGCCCGCGCAGGTGGCGAAGGCCTCCCCGGTGGCAGAGCGACCGGTGTGCTCGTCGATGCTCTCGCAGACGATCCCATTGTCCATCTCCGCCCGGCGCAGGATGTCCAGCGCCCGCTCTGCCTGGCCGCTGAGCAGGCTGTTGGCTACGCTCAGCATCCAGGGGTGGGGCGCGTGGGCGCAGCCAATCTCCGCGAAGGCGCACCCGGCGAAGCTGTAGGGATACTCCGGCGTACGGATCTGGCGCACCGTGTTCTGGTAGACGGGGTCGTCCAGAGCGCAGAAGCCCAGGTAGGGCAGGAGCAACAGACTCCCAGGCGGCTCGTCGTAGATGTCCGTGTGCCCGGCCAGGTCGGTGGACCAGGCATAGTAGGGGCCGGACACCCCCTGGACCACACAGTGTTCCAGAACCGCCCACCGCACCGCCTCCGCCTCCCCGGCGAGGCTGCCGTATGTCTCCGGATACAGCCTGGACAGCGCCCCCAGCGTTCTCCACACCAGTACATTGTCGTAGGTCAGATAGGGGTGGCTTCGCATGTCGTCCGTGGGCTGGAGGAAGGTTTCGTACAGCGCGGCGGTTTGGTGCCGTTTCGTCCTCAGCGTGCGCAGGATGCCCGCAAGCCCGGCCTGGATGGCGCCGTCCGCCAGGCAGTCCCGGTCCCCGGTGGCGGCCACATAGCGGTCCAGGGCCAGTACAGGGGCCATCAGCTCGTCCAGCTCAAAGCCCGGCTCCAGCACGGTGCCGGTATCATGGGATGCCGTCGGCTTCTCTGCCTTCAGCGCTGCCGTGTACTGGAAGGATGCCACCTCACTGACCTCGCCGTCTGCAGATACCGCAATGGCTTTCAGATTGGTGGTCTTATTGATCAGGATCGGCTCCTTATAAAGACTGGAACCCTCCGTCGGCGTCACGCCATCCGTCGTATAATAGATTTTCTCCGCCGAAGAATTCAGTTCCACTCTTGTCGCCACGGTCAGCGTACCGCCGGATGGTGATGCTGTCGGTGCAGACGGCTTCTCCTTAATCTTGTAGGTAAATGTACATACGGTTCCTGCATCTCCGTCCACAACA
>CAJLWS010000128.1 GCA_905210385.1 uncultured Eubacteriales bacterium
TTACAGTGGATATTCCGTACTCATAGTAGACGCCTGTCTGGTTCCTGACCAGGGGAAGCTGCCGGGCCGCGTCCTCCGTTGCCAGCCCCTGGATAGTCACTTCCCCCACCACTGTCTGTTTTGCCCTCACCGCCAGCATGGCCTGGGCGTCCGAGGCAAAGGCGGGGCTGTCGATAATCAGATCCGTCACCTGGGCGTACTGTAAATCCCCGAACAGAGGGTACGCCAGCCCGGTGAGCTTGTGGCCGTTGCCGTCCAGCACCCCGATGAAGCGGCCGGGGAGGTAGCTGATCCCGCTGAAGTCCAGGTCCGCCTCCAGCCGGTAGCAACCATAGGGCTTCTCCCCGGCCAGGCGGATGAGCTCTTCCGCCGAGGCGACGGAGATCACCGCAGCGCTCCGGTAGATACCACCTTCCGCAAAATCGCCGGTGGCCCGCTTGACGATGCCGTAGAGCATCCGCTTCACCGCAATACCCTCGCTGCGGGTGCCGTTTTGGGCATCCCGCTCAAAGGCCGCCTGGAACTGCCGGATGACGGTCTCAGCGTCAAACCAGGGGATGCGGTCCAGATTGGCCGCCACCTGTCGGAAACGGCCCACCTTGTAATCCCGCCAGGTGATGTCCTCCCGCCCGGTGATCTGCCGCAGAGCGTCCAGGTCGTTTTCACTCCGGGCGGACATGTAGATCTGGTAGGCCTCATAGCCTCCCACCCCCAGCATCTCCATGCCCAATCGCTTGAAAGAGTGGGTGTCCGGGGAGCCGCCGTCGTTGTGGGACTGATACCAGTTCATACAGTAAAAGGACTCAAAGCCATAGCTGCCCTCCGTGGCGGTGCCCACCGTTTCCAGGGAGCCCCGAATGGAGATTCGGTTTTCCCACAGGTCGTCCAGATCCTTCAGATCCATCTGCCGCAGTTCCTCTGCGGTCAGGGCCCGGTAGGTGGTGGAGAAGGAGTTGGTCCCGCCTGGGGTGTGGTCCGCCTGCACCGCCACCGCCGCCTGCTCCTCTGGCTCCAGGCGCAGGAAGGCCTGAGCCGCCAGGTAGTCCAGCACATAGCCTGTCTCAAACATCTCCCGGTAGTAACTCCACAGCTTCTCCGGGGAGTTGATACGCTCATAGCTGAAGTTGTTGGGCATCTCGGTCCCAATATCGAGGCTCCTCGAGATATTGAACACCATGACGCCGTCCCGGTACTCCTGGGCGATATTGCCGTCGGCGTGGGCCTCGGCACCGGTGCCATTGCGTCGTCCCGCCCCGCCGTAAAAGTACCGCCCATCCTGGTTATGGGCCGTCTCATGGCTGAAGGTGAAGAAAACATAGTCGCTGGTGCCCAGGGCCGGGGTCAGCACCCAGTAGACATTGGTGCCGTTGGCCACCGCCGCGCTTCCGTTTTTGATGCTGATGGTGTCGTTGGCCTCAAAGACCCACTTCATCACCGGGTCACGGGTCTTGTCCTTGTCCTGGTCTCCCGCGTCGGCGGCCGCACTGGCTGGGAAGTTCAGTCGGGTGTCATACTGGATGTTCACAAAGCTGTTCAAAATCTCCGCGGAGTTGGCCATCCAGGTGGAGGATACCCCGTAAAAGGCTCCCATCTTTTCCGCATAAGCGTTAATGACCGCCTCCATCCGCTGCCGCTCGCCCCCGTCCTTTTTGATGTAAGCCTCATAGCGGTTCAGGCTGCCGATCATGACCTGGGAGGGCATGGAGATGAGGTACATATCCTCCTGGGGGGCAGTGAGGATGGCCAGGACAATGCTCTTGCGCCCGTCATCCAGGCCGGAAAGGATGTCCCAGATCCGGTAGTTGAGCTTGTCCGCGTTGTACAGGGGAGCCTGCTCCTTCAGGATGCCGTCGAAGTTTGCCGCGAACCAGTCGCTGGGGTTGCCGTATCCCGCCAGGTTCCGGGCCAGGCTGCCCAGGAAGTCGGTGAGGCTCTCCCCGGTGTAGTCCTTCAGAACGCTGTTATAGAACACCACCGTCCGGT
Source organism: uncultured Eubacteriales bacterium (assembly GCA_905210385.1). Classification (GTDB taxonomy): domain Bacteria; phylum Bacillota; class Clostridia; order Oscillospirales; family Oscillospiraceae; genus Enterenecus. Next base: position 1,984 of record CAJLWS010000128.1, read on the forward strand.
GGGTCTCCCGCTGGGAGGCGGGGGCGGCCAGCAGCTTGTCCGTCAGGGCCTGGGCAGTCATCCCCTCCGAGAGCAGCTCCCCATTGAAGAACAGCAGGTCGCTGAGGCTCACGCCTCGGTAGTCGATGCGGTACCACTTGTCATAGTAGTTGTAGGCGTACAGCAGTTCCTTCCAGCTCTCCTCCTCCAGCGCCCGCCGGCGGGCCAGGGCGCGCACTCCCTCATTTTCGCAGTAGGTGGGGAAGTCCTCCAGGGACAGCAGGGTCCGCTCCACCACCGTCTCCAGCTTGGGCACTACCGCCTCGTTGTAGTAGTCCGTGTAGAGGCGGCTCTCCTCCTCGTCGGTGAGGGCGGCAATGTGGGAGGCGTAGTCCAGCCCCGTGACCAGGTTGACAGCCTCCTCCAGCAGGCTCTCACCCAGATCACCAACATAGCGGTGGAACTGGTAGGGCAGGTCCAGTTCCTCCACCTGGTAGACCGCCGCCACGTTCCCCATGATCTTTTGCCAGGTGACGGGATATTCGACCATGCCCGCATCCTCAAAGACAATACGGATTTTTTCGATGGCGTCGGGCTCGTCCCGGCGCAGCCCGGTCACCAGGCCACCCTCTTCATCCAGAGCCAGGACGAAGTCTACTGTCTGGGTGACCAGGGAGCTGTCCTCCTCCAGGGCGTTGCCCAGCTCCACCCAGGCGCGCACGTCGGAGAAGGGCATGAGCTGAGACAGATTGGCGTAGGCCCGCTCCCGGTCGGGGCGGTAGCCCGGCTGCCCCTGCACCTGGCCATAGTCCGGGATGTCGTAGTTGTTGTCCCGCTCCGGGGCAGCGTGCAGGCTGGGCCGCTTGCCGTAGGCCAGCAGGCTCAACTCCCATACCCCTTCGTCCCAGCCCAGGGTGTCCACATAGAACTCCTGGTCAAAGAGGTTGTCGGTCTCCTTCACCTGGTCCCGGTTGGCCTGGGTGATGTTGGTGGCACTGTCCGACCCGGAATACTCGTAGACGTTGCGCACACTGTCCAGCACGTCGAAGCCCGCGATGCGGTAGCCCGCCCCGGAGCTCATGCTCAGGCAGTCCTCCAGCACCGGACTGCCCGTGTTGGGCCCGCCGATGAGGCCGCCGTTGCCCTTTTGGGCCGGGGCCACCACCTGCACTTGGGCAAAACAGGCTCGGATCGTCCCGCCGCCGTGCCATCCGGCGATGCCGCCTACCCGGGCGCCCAGGGTGGGGTGGTCATAGCTGCCCTGCACCTTGCCGGTGACGTAGCAATTCTCAATGACCGCTCCGGAGCCGGTCTTGCCCACGACGCCTCCCACAGCCACCAGCCCCTTCACCGATACCCCGATGGAGGCGCTCTCCCGGATGGCGGCATTGTTCAGGCTGCCCGCGAAGGCCCCCAGCCCGTCCACCCCGTTGGAGATAGAGGAATCCACGAGGAACACCCGCTCCACCACAGAACCGTTCTGGATCGTGTTGGCCAGGATGCCGCTGCGGGCGGCGGTGACCTGGGCGTTCTCGATCACCAGGTCGTGGATGTACGCCCCGCTCAGGGTATGGAACAGGGAGGTAGGCAGGTTGAGGATCCGATACCCGTTGCCGTCCAGCTCCCCGGTAAAGGTGCCGGCGACGGCCGCCGCTCCGTCGGACAGACCGGAGGCATCCAGGTCCTCCGTCAGCCGGTAGCTTCCCTTGGGATCGGCGGCCATCTGTCGGAACAGTTCCTCCGCGCTGGCGAGGAGGGGATGGTCCCCGTTTTCATCCCGGTAGGGGACGGGGAAGGAATACTCTCCTTGCCGTGTTCCGTCCTGACCGTAACTGACCACGTCCTCCTGATCCAGCACGGCGTACACCCGTCCTGTCTCGCCCCGCCGGAATTCCCGGATCCCCGCGTAGAAGTCGGGCAGGCCGTCCATCTCAACGACGGCATAGTAGTGCTCCACGTCCTCCGGCAGGCTCCCGGTGACGTCCAGCATGGTGACCTCCCGAATGCCGCCGTCCCCGCTGTAGTACAGCCGGTGGGTGGTCACGTCCTTGAACTGGATGCCATCCCGGACTACGGTAAGCTCCGCGGCAAGGAGCTTCTGCCCCTCATAGCGGTTGGACTGGCCGTCCAGAGCGTCGCTGTCCCGGTCGTAATCCGCCACCACCATCACAGTGTAGTCCTCCCGCCAGGTCAGGCCCACCGCCGCCCCGTTCTCCCCGGGGACCAGCGGCTGGGTCAGCAGCACCGTATCCCCCTGGGCGATGGTCACATGGCCGCTCAGCAGGGCCCCGGCCGGGTCGGTCAGGGTGAAGGAAACCTCCAGCTCGTCCCCATCCGTCCGCTCCCAGGCAAAGTCCTCTACCTGGGGTGCGGCCTTGAGTACCTCTATCCGCACCTCCTCGTCCACCGCCACCTCCTGGCCGCTGTGCAGGCGCAGCCCGGTCAAATGCAGAACGTGCACCCCTGGGGCGTCCAGGCCGGGAAAGCGGATGAGGCAGACGTTCCCCGCTCCCAACCGCTCCACCGGGTACCAGCTCCCGTTCACCTGGGCCCCCTCCACCTGGCCGCCGTGGGACACCTGGGCGTCGAAGCGCAGTTCGATCTCCTCTCCCGGTTCGTAGTAAGCGTTCTCCATCTGGGAGGTGAGGGACACCTGGTAGCGCACCGTCCTCTCGATCCTGCGGATGAGCAGGGACAGGTCGGTGGCCGTCAGGCTCCCGCTGCCGTCCAGGTCGGCGGCATCCTGATCCGTCTCCGGCAAAACCTCCAGGGCGGTCAGATGCCGCTGCAGCAGCACCACGTCCAGGTAGTCCACCCCCCCGTCCCCGTTCAGGTCCCCCTTCCCGTGGAAGGCGTGGGCATTCCCCGCGGTGAGGGCGGTGACGGCCA
>CAJLWS010000129.1 GCA_905210385.1 uncultured Eubacteriales bacterium
ATGCACTGGTTCAGCAGGTCCCCCGCCAGCAGCAGGTCCAGATCCACTGTGTGCAGCCCCGCCCGCTTCAGCGCCCCGTCCAGGGCCAGAGACTGCATTTTGGATTCCGCCTTCTCCCAGCTCTTCTCCCCAAAGGTGTCGTCCTGGGACACATGGTCGAAGGAGGGCCCCAGGGGCCCCTCCCGCTCCTTGCCCCCCGCGGCGGAGCCGTAGCCGATGACGGCGGGGGGCGTTCCCGGGCGGAAGGTCTGACTGCCCAGCTTTCTGCTTTCCATAGGGTCGCCGCCTTTCCAAAGGGTTTGCTTTAGTGTGTCCCGTTTTCGTCGCTGATATGACTTTTTCCGGGAAAGAGGCAATTTACCCGTGGAAAACCTGGGCGGCTGGTGGTATAATACCTCTCATGAGACCTGGCCGCCCGCGGATGGCGCGGGGGCCAAAGAAGGATGGAGGACCGAGCATGGGAGAACCCGTCAGAACCATTGGATATATCTGCCCGGTGTGCGGCAAGGCGGTCATCGCCCAGCGCACCGCTTTCCAGCTGACCGCGTCGGACAGCGTGCTGCCCTGCCCCTGCGGCAAGTCGGAGCTGACCGTCACCCAGATGGGGGACCGGTGCGAGATCACGGTGCCCTGCCTGTTCTGCGCCAAGGACCATGTGGCGGCCTGCTCCAATCAGGCGCTGCGCGGCCAGCGGCTGCTGGCCCTGTCTTGCTCCGCCTCGGGGCTGGGATGCTGCTACATTGGGGAGGAGGACGCGGTGTTTCACGCCATGGAGGAGCTGGAGGGGGCGGTGGACAAGCTGCGTCTGGACGACGCCATGGAGACCCGGGGCGTCTTTCTGGATGAGGTGGTCATGGGCGAGGTGCTCTCCGAGCTGAAGGACATCGCGGTCCGGGGAGGGATCCGATGCGGCTGCGGCAGCACGGATTACGGGATCAAGGTGGGCTATTCCGCCGTGGATCTCATCTGCGCCCGGTGCGGTGCCGCCCTGCGCCTGCCCGCCGCCACGCCGGAGGACCTGGACCGTCTGTGCGCCCAGGTTTCCCTGACCATTCCCGGGAGACAGGAGAAAGAAAAGCCATGAGCGTGTACTATGAGATGGAATACCGGGTGGACTCCCGGGACGTGGACCTGTTCAATCAGTGTCGGCCGTCGGCAGTGCTGGGCATGCTCCAGGAGGCCGCCACCCAGGCTGCTTTGGCGTTGGGGGTGTCAGGTCCGGAGGTGTATGAGAAATACGGCTGCCTGTGGATGGTGACCCGCAACTGGGTGGAGCTGGACGCCCCCCTGCGGTGGAACGACCTGCTCACCATCCGGACCTGGCACCGGGGAGCGGCCGGGGCGTCCAGCTACCGGGACTTTGACGTGTTTCGGGATGGAAAGCCCATCGGGCAGGGGGTGACCGTCTGGGTGCTGGTGGAGGCGGACAGCCACAAGTTGTACCGCATGAGGAATCTGGCGGAGTTTGAGGGGACGGACGGCGGGGCGCTGAACAAGGCCATCCGGCTGCGCCGGGTGGCCCTGCCCGACACCTTTGACGGCCGCCACCGCCGGGACATGCGCTATTCCGACACCGACATCAACGGGCACGTGAACAACATCCACTACGCGGATTTTGCCTGCGACGCCCTCCATCTGGAGCAGCTTTGCCAGGGCAAGTTCGTGCGCTCCTTCCAGATCGGCTATGTCAGTGAATGCCGGGCGGGAGAGACCGTTTGGGTGGATACGGCGGTCCGGGGGGACGCGCTGTACGCCCGGGGCGAGGGGGAGGACGGCACCGAGCGTTTCGACTGTTCCCTGACCTTGGCTCCCCTGTGAGAGAATATGGAAAGGCCCGGGGCGGTTTGTGAAAATCGCCCCGGGCTATTTTATCGGTTTAGTTCAGCCGCCACACGCCGAAGTTGAGATAGAGGGCGAAGCTCACCCACAGAAGATAGGGGATCTGCAGCCGGGCAGCAGGACGGTCCACCTGGCGAAAGAGCAGAATCATCCCCAGGATCAGCGCCCACAGCGCCGCCAGCCAGATCAGGGCGAAGCCGAACTGCCGGGAATTGAAGAAGATGACGCTCCAGAAAAAGTTGAAGACTAGCTGGACCAGGAAGAGCACCAGGCCGCGGGAACGGCGAGAGCTGGCCGGGGAGAGGTAGATCCGGGCGGCGCCGACACCCATCAGGGCGTACAGCACCGCCCAGACGATGGGAAAGACCAGAGCGGAGGGAGACAGGGGCGGCTGCACGATGTCCCGCTCATAGGCGGCGGTGCCCTCCCGGGTCAGCCAGCCGGACAGCGCCCCGGCCATCTCGGCCAAAAGGATCCAGAACAGGTAGGTTCTCCAGCGGTTTTTCCCCATTGTTAATCACCAGAGACAGTATATGCGGAAAGACCGTCGCTATGCGCGGCGGGTTTCGGACCGGAGAAATGTTCCAAACGGACGGGATTGACAGGAGCAGGGAACCGTGTTATCCTTTAGTTAGCGAAAGCTAACTAATAAATGTTTTAGGAGGAATTCCCATACATAATCTCGTACTTGCATTTGCTCTGACCCTTATCGCTGGACTGAGCACCGGTATCGGAGGCGGGATCGCCATGTTGGCCGGGCATGCCAATCGAAAATTCCTGTCGGTCAGCCTGGGTTTCTCGGCCGGGGTGATGATCTATGTGTCCATGGTAGAACTGCTGGACACAGCGGGGGAGACTCTGCGGGAGCAATTGGGAGGAAGGGCAGGATCCTGGGCGGCGGCAGCCTCCTTTTTTGGTGGGATCGCGCTGATTGCCATCATTGACAAGCTGATCCCATCAGAGGAGAATCCCCATGAGCTCAAATCCCCGGAGGAGGCAGGACAGACGCCCCGGGGTAAGCTGATGCGCATGGGGCTGATGACGGCTTTGGCCATCGCCGTCCACAATTTCCCGGAGGGGATGGCCACCTTTGTGTCCGCCCTTCAAGAGCCCAACGTGGCCATCCCCATTGTAGCGGCCATTGCCATTCATAATGTTCCGGAGGGAATCGCAGTGGCGGTACCTCTTTACCAGGCCACCGGATCTCGAAGGAAAGCCCTGGGTTATTCCTTTCTGTCCGGGCTGGCAGAGCCTTTGGGTGCGCTGGTGGGCTGGCTGCTGCTCATGCCATTCCTGAACGGCACGGTGTTTGGCGTAATCTTTGGGGCAGTTGCCGGCGTGATGGTATTCATCTCTTTTGACGAGCTGCTGCCTGCGGCCCGGGAGTACGGCGAGCACCACCTGTCCATCTACGGTCTGATCTCCGGAATGGCGGTAATGGCGGTCAGCCTGCTGCTGTTTGCGTGAAAAGGTCTAGGTCGTCTGCTTGGCCCGAGACCCTGCACGGAGCGCCTGGGGAATCCGGGTGGGTGACGGGGCCTGGGGCAGGTGTGGAGGCGACGCCGGAACCGGGCAGAAGATTGAAGCCTACAGGGGGCGGCGCAGGGGTTTGCAATCCCTGTTGGCGGGGTTGTCCAATAGGTCTCCCGTCTGGTCAAAGCGGGAGCCGTGGCAGGGGCAGTCCCAAGTGTGCTCCTGGGGGTTGTATTTCAGAGCGCAACCCATATGGGGACACCGGGGTCGGGTGAGGGTGAGCAGGCCGGCGGCGGACTCTAAGGCGTTGACGGCCAGCTGGGGATGGAGGATGGAGCGGGAGGGGGAGAATACCTGCCCATAGGGGTTCTCCCGGTCTCGCACCAGGTCGGCGAGCACCATGGCTGCAGTCATGGACCCCGTCAACCCCCACTTCTGAAAACCGGCGGCCACATACAGGTCCGGGGCGGATGGGGAGAGCTGTCCCACATAGGGTGCGCCGTCCAGGCTCATGCAGTCCTGGGCCGCCCAGTGGCAGCGCTCCTGGGCGTCTGGGCGGCGGCGTCGGAGCGGGCGGCCCAGCCGCCGCCCTTCTTCCCGGTGCGGTGCCCACCCCCTCCCAGCAGCAAAAGGCCGCCATAGTTGCGCAGGGAGAGGCCACCCTCCGCCTCATCCAGGTACATCCCGCCCACCTCCGGCCCGCCCTTCAGGGCCAGGACGTAGGAGCGCTGCTGGTACAGCTTGAGGAAGTAGGCTCCCCGCCACCGGAGGAAGGGGAAGTGGGTGGCCACAATGATCCGCTCCGCTCGGATGGTCCCCCGATCGGTGACCGCCCCGCCGGGGACCAGCTGCAGCACTCGGGTGCGCTCGTATACCTGCAGCCCCTGCACTGCCCCGGCGGCAAACTTCAGAGGGTGGAACTGGGCCTGGTTGGGAAAGCAGACTGCTCCCACGGTGGGGAAGGGGAGAGAAGGGGAGGGGACGAGGCGGGCGGGGGCGCCCACCCGCTCCAGGGCGGCCAGCTCTCCCTCCAGCCGGTCCCGGCGGGACCGGGAATAGACGTAAGCGTTCCGTTCTTCAAAGTCGCAGTCGATCTCCCGGCACAGGGACCGGTACCGCTCCAAAGCCTCCAAGTTGGCCCGCAAGTACAGCCCGGTGCGCTCCAGCCCCAGGGCCTTGATCATTTTGCGGCAGAACAGCCCGTGCTGGGCGGTGAGCTTGGCGGTGGTGTGTCCGGTGGTGCCGGAGCACAGCCGATCCGCCTCTACCAGGGCACAGTCGACGCCCGCCCGGTGGAGCAGCATGGTGGACAGGATGCCCGCCATACCGCCGCCGATGACCAGCACATCCACATGCAGCGAATGGTCCAGGGCGGGAAACTGGGGCAGGGAGGCGGTTTTCTGCCATAGAGATTCCAAACCGATCACCTCTCAAGGGGAATAGTATGCCCGGGACAGCCTGGGTTTATCAGGGAATAGAAAGGAGGAGCCGCCGCTGAAGTGCCCCAAAAAAGTTAGACAATATTTTT
>CAJLWS010000130.1 GCA_905210385.1 uncultured Eubacteriales bacterium
CGCGCCGTCCGGACGCTTCATATCCGGCACGCAGATGACGTCGATTCCAGCGGCATAGGCGGCGCGGATGCCCGCACGGCCGAGGATGAGGCCGCGCGTCGGAAAATCCGGGCCGGGGAGGTGCTCTCCCCCGAGTTCAAGGCGCCGGACCACCCGGTCTACCTGTTCCCGGTAGAGCGGGCGGACGACTATGCGGGGATGAAGCGGGCCTGGTCCTGCCTGCACGGCCTGGCTCAGGCGGGTAAGGTGGCTGCGGCCTGGGCGGTGGAGTCGGGCGGTGTAGCCGAGGGCGTGATGAAGATGGCCTTGGGCAACCGCATCGGCTTCCGCGCTGACGCCGGGGTGCAGGCCCCCTGGTACGGGCATATGCCCGGCGCCATTGTGGCGGAGTTGACGGAGGAGGTATACGACTGTACTGCGGTGCGCATTGGTATGACGACCCAGGAGCCGGTGGTTGCCATCGGGGAGGACAGTGCCGGCCTGGACGAGCTGCTGGCCCTGTGGGACGGTGTGCTGGACCAGGTCTATCCAACCGATCCGGGCACCGAACCCACCCCGGTGGAGCTCATCTCCTACGATCGGCGCTCCCCGGCGGTATTCAACGGAGAGATCGCCCGGCCCCGGGCGGTGATCCCGGTGTTCCCCGGCACCAACTGCGAGTACGACACCGCCTCCTCCTGTCTCAAGGCAGGCATTGAGCCGGAGATCCTGGTAGTCCGGAACCTGAGCCCTCAGGATCTGGAGGGGTCCGCCTACGCCCTGGCCGCTGCCATCGGCCGCAGTCAGATGATCATTCTCCCCGGCGGTTTCTCCGGCGGCGACGAGCCGGACGGCTCGGCCAAATTCATCGTGTCCTTCCTGCGCAACCCCAAGCTGACGGACGCGGTGCATGACCTGCTGAAGAATCGGGACGGCCTGATGCTGGGCATCTGCAACGGGTTCCAGGCCCTGGTGAAGCTGGGGCTGGTGCCCTATGGGGAGATCCGCCCTGCCGCCCCGGACAGCCCCACCCTCACCTTCAACCTCATCGGCCGCCACCAGAGCCGGTACGTCACCACCCGGGTGGCCTCGGTGCGCTCCCCCTGGATGCTGCTCAGCCACGTGGGCGACCTGCATTCCATCGCCATCTCCCATGGGGAGGGCCGCTTTGTAGCCCCACAGGACGTGGTGGACAGGCTGATCGCCAGCGGCCAGGTGGCCACCCAGTACGTGGACCCCGCCACCGGTCTGCCCCACATGGGCATCGACTGCAACCCCAACGGTTCAGTGGCCTGCATCGAGGGCATCTTCTCCCCCGATGGGCGGGTGTTCGGCAAGATGGGCCACACCGAGCGCAGCGGGGTGTACATCGCAAAAAACATTCCTGGAGACAAGCTCCAGCCCATCTTTGAGTCGGGCGCGCTGTACTTCCGGTAAGACGCGAAACAGGACTCGCTGCAAAATAGGGCCTCATAGAATCACGCCAAAGAAAAAGTTGCTGAAATTCTCCAATTCGGAGGCTTTCAGCAACTTTTTTAATGAACCAATTTTACACATCGAAGAAAACTGTATTTTGAAATAGCCCCATGATCTGTCATGCAGTTTTCTATCCCGCTGCCCGCACCAGGGCGTTCAGCACCTCCTCCTGCTTGGGCAGCAGCTGCCGGCGTTTGGGATAGCGGGCGGCGTACCCTCGCAGGATCCGGGCGGCGTCTTCCCGGGACAGGCAGCCGATGAGGGGCAGGACGTAGGGCTCTGCCGCTTGAAACATCAGCTGGGAGTTGTAGTCGAAGCCCTGGGTGTCCAGCAGCATATAGCTCACTACCTCGGCCACCAGGCTAGCGTCCTTCCGGTCCAGCTGGGCCAGCCATTCTTCCACCTGCTGGAGGAACCGCTTGGCGATCATCCGCTCCCCGGCGGGAGGGCCGGTGAAGAAGCGGGACACCCCCTGAAAAGCGCCTCCCTCCTGGAGCATGGCCCGGCGGTCGTTCATGTAGTCCTCATAGCACTGGCGCAGGGGCTGCAGCCGGTCAGTCAGCTCCATGGTCGGCGCTCCCTTTTTCCTTGCGGCGCTGGATCATCCTCCGAAAGCCGCCGGCCCCGAAGGAGAAGATCCGGTTAACCCGGCTGATGGTGGCCGAGCTGGCGCCGGTCTTCTCCAGGATGTCCGTGTAGACCATGCCCTGGTCCAGCAGGATGGCCACGTCATAGCGCTGCTCCAGGGCCCGCAGTTCTCCCACAGTGCACAGGTCATCGAAAAAAGCGCAGCATTCGTCCAGATCCTTCAGCTCCAGAATGCTCTCATAGAGAGCCATGCTCCGCTGCTTGTTTGATACCTTCGGCATGATGTCCTCCTCTGCGGGCCGCAGCGAATTTCGCCACGCGCCCGCGCAATAGAATCACCTGTATTCTATCAGATTGAAGCGGTAAAGTAAACAGCTTTTTGCTTCTCAACTGAGGGGAACTGTGGTATACTACTCCATGCTGGAGAGGAAAAGCCAGCGCAGAACCCGCAGGACAGCCAGAGAGGAAGTGTCCCGATTTGAACCAGCTTGCCGTCGTGATCCGGCCGGAGATTGCCCCCGGCCGCCGGGTGATTGCCATCAGTGATATTCACGGGAACCTGCCCTTCCTCAAGGGCGTGTTGGAGAAGGCAAATTTCTCCCCGGCGGATGTACTGGTGCTGGTGGGCGACCTGTTTGAAAAGGGGAGGGACAGCCTGGGTACCCTGCGCTATATCCTGGAACTGCAGCAGACCCACACGGTCTACCCCCTGTGCGGCAACTGCGACCACATCGACCGGGCGTTCCTGGAGGATCGGCCCGGGGGGGACCAGAGGCTCTGGCCGGTGTTCTGCGCCTGGGGGAGCCGGTCCCTGATCCTCCAGATGGCCGCCCAGATGGGCATGACGGCCCGGGGGCCGGCCGACCTACCCGCCATCCGTCAGGCCATTCGGGCGCGCTTTCCCCGGGAAATGGCCTTTCTGACCGGGCTGCCTCACATTCTGGTGGCGGGCAACTATATCTTCGTCCATGGGGGGATTCCCAGGGAGGACCGGCTGGAGGAGCTGGAGGCCTATCCCTGCATGAAGAACGACGACTTCCTGGGCCAGGGCCTGTCCTTCCAAAAGTGGGTGGTGGTGGGCCACTGGCCGGTGACCTTGTACAACCCCAGTATCCCCACCGCCCGGCCGCTGATCTGCCGGGAGAGGCACATCGCGTCCATCGACGGCGGCTGCGTGCTCAAGCTGGACGGGCAGCTCAACGCCCTGCTCATCCCCGACGTCAACGGGGACGAGATGGACTATGTGGCCTACGACGGCCTGCCGGCGGTGGTGGCGGAGGATGACCAGGCGGCCAGCGAAAACTCCATCAACATCCGTTGGAGCGACAGCGCCATTGAGGTGCTCCGGGAGGAGGGGGACTGCTGCTGGTGCCGGCATTTGTCCTCCGGCCGGGAGCTGTGGATCCTGAAGGAGTACATCTACCCCCGCCGGTCCGACGGGCACCTGCACTGCGAGGACACCACCGACTATCTGCTCCCCGTGTCCGCGGGGGACCGGCTGAAGCTGGTGCGGCGCAGCAGCCGGGGGTGCATGGTGAAGAAGGACGGCGTCACCGGCTGGTACCGGGGCCGCCTGCGGGAATGAAGCGCCGAGGGAAAGAACAGGAGTACGAGATATGAACAACCGCTATGATGTGATGATTTTAGGAACCGGGGAGGCGGGCATCTTCGCCGCCTATGAGCTGAGCCGGAAATGCCCCGGGGCGAAGGTGCTGGTGGTGGAGCAGGGGGCGGACATCTATCATCGCAGCTGCCCCATCGTGGCCGGCAAGGTGAACAGCTGCATCCAGTGTAAGGTGTGCGGCACCATGTGCGGCTTTGGCGGGGCGGGGGCCTTCTCCGACGGGAAGTTCAACTTCACCACCGCCTTCGGCGGCTGGCTCACCGACTTTCTGGAGCCCAAGGAAGTGATGGAGCTCATCGACGATGTGGACGCCATCAATGTGGAGCACGGGGCCACCACCGAGGTGTACTCCACCTCCACCCCCGAGGCCCGGGCGCTGGAAAAGCGGGCGCTGCAGTATGACCTGCACCTGCTCCAGGCCCGGTGCAAGCACCTGGGCACGGAGAACAACCTGCGCATCCTCACCAACATCTATGAGCATATCCGTGGCAGGCACACGTTCCTGTTCCACACTGCGGTGAAGGACATTGAAACGGACGGCCAGGGCGGCTACGTCCTGGTCACGGAGCAGGGGGAGCAGTATACCGCCCCCTACCTCATCGCGGGACCGGGCCGGTCCGGCGCGGAGTGGTTTGCCAACCAGTGCAAGAAGCTGGGGCTGGAGCTGATCAACAACCAGGTGGACATCGGCGTGCGGGTGGAACTGCCCGCCACTATCTTTGAGCACATCACCGACGTGGTATACGAGTCCAAGCTGGTCTACCGCACTAAGCAGTACGGCGACCAGGTGCGCACTTTCTGCATGAATCCCTACGGCCACGTAGTGGCAGAGAACGTGGAAGGCATCAACACCGTCAATGGTCACTCCTACTCCGACCCCAAGCTGCGCAGCGAGAACACCAACTTCGCCCTGCTGGTGTCCAACCGGTTTACCCAGCCCTTCAACGAGCCCTACCGCTACGGCAAGCACATCGCCTCCCTGTCCAACATGCTGGCGGGCGGGGTGCTGGTGCAGCGCTTCGGCGACCTGATCTCGGGCATCCGCACCAACGACCACCGGCTGGGCAAGTCCTTCACCCGGCCCACCCTCACCGCCGCCGTCCCCGGCGACCTGTCCCTGGCCCTGCCCAAGCGGCAGCTGGACGACATCATCGAGAT
>CAJLWS010000131.1 GCA_905210385.1 uncultured Eubacteriales bacterium
CGGGGCGCTCTCCTCTACCGGGACGCTCTCCTCCGGTGGAGCCATTTCCTCAACTGGGAAACACCGACTGTCATGGATGTGCTCCCGCACCTCTGGTGTTCCGCAGATTAGAACCCCGTCGCTTTCACATTCCGCTCCATGGATATGAAGAGAGATCTCCTCTCTGCCGCAGAGAAGTTCTGGCTCACTCCAACACGCCTGTGTATGGACATGGCCCTGCTGAACAACTGGGAAAGCGAAGACTGAATCCGGCGAACCATCCTCCGAACCATATGGCTCCGCTTCCGGCGGCTGTGCCGGAACGGGTGCCGCCTGCGCCGGGTCAGAGGCATCTCCGCCGCCGTCAAGCTCTCCTTCCTCCAGCCCACAGACCAGAAACGGTTGAGCAAAGCAATCCGTCCCATGAGTATGGGTCTTAATCTCCGGCAAGGGACAAACCAGACCTCCATCCCTGGCGTAGCAGTCGGCGGTATGGCCATGTACCACGAAATCGGCATAACCGCAGACAGCATTTCCTCTCTCATCATAACAATCCTCTGTGTGGCTGTGGACATCCTGGCTGCACAGCAGCTGGACAGTCTCATATTCCAGAGTGAGAGCGGGCAGAATCATCTGGGACACCGTCACAAGCACCATCACCCCTCCGGCGATGGCCGCAAATTTCCTCCATCCCATGCCCGGCGCCCGAACCTTGCCGCTCCGCCTTCCCATGAAAGCACCCCCTTTTCTGGAAATCATGGGATTCCCCCGATCCTGTCAAGAGGCCAAACCCGAAGGAACAATTTTCCGATGATCCGTTCCTGAGCGATACCACCCAGGGCAGCACTTCTGGAGTCCACAGAGACGCTGCGGTGATCCCCCAAAACAAAATACTCCCCCTCCGGCACCTGATAGGGAAGTTCCAGATCACATACTCCCAGGGCTCTCTCGGACAGGTAGGGTTCACTCAGAGCCTCCCCATTAACCAGAACCGTCCCGTCCTCCTCCATATCGATCCATTCCCCCGGCAGTCCGATGATCCGTTTGACCAAAATCTCATTATTATAGTAAAAGGCGATCACGTCGCCCCGATTCCAGTCATCCCCACTGACGGCCACCACCACGTCCCCGTCCATCAGGACGGGCTCCATGGATGCGCCATAGATCCGCAGCACAGGTAGCAGGAGGGTGGCAATCAGTACCGCAGCGGCGGCCGCCACCGTCAGCATCCCCAGAGTGCTGCGCACCATACGCCGGTACTTTTGGCGGTAGATTTCCCGCTCCAGTTCCATCTCCAGCTGATCCAAGCTGGGCAATACCAGCCCGTTCTTTCCCTTCATGGCCAAGCCCTGCTTATCCTACGGGCAGAAAGTCCAGCAGCTCACGCAGTTCCTGATGGCTCTCGTAGAATAACTGCAACCGCTGGGATACCTCACGCCAGTAGGCCTCAGACTTCTCCTTTGCCTCCCGCTCCATCTCCTGGCACTTCTCCTGGGTTTCCCGTAACAGACGCTCCGCGCTGGCCTGGCTCTCCTCATCCCGCTGGGTGCAGATCAGCGCTTGACGATCGTTGAGCTTCTGGATGTTTTCGATGTACTGCTGGCTGGCCGCCTGAGCCATCTCAAAAATACCATTGAGACGCAGGGCAGCCACAGCGATGGATCCCGCTTCATCCAGGATAATCTCTCGACTCTGCAAGGCCCGTTCCGCCTCCGCCAGCTTCTGCCTGAGGTCTTTTGCCTCCCCCTCCAACCGCTCCAGCCGTTTTCCCTGGGCAACCAGTATCTCCAGAAGCGCCTTCCTGCTCAGGCGCCTCAGCGCGACCCCTTTGGAATCCTCCAGCACTTCTCCCTCTCCCCAGCGGGCTCTACCTGTCTCTTCGACCTGCTGTGTCATACCCGTCCGCACCCCTCTTTTCCTCCATTGATTTCCAAATTCTGTCACACATTTTACCATGAAGCTATGAGATAATTCTGTCGACTCCTGCAGCTCAATCGGGCTTTTCGTTTTCCAATTCTCTGATGTTCACGATCAGTATACCATTGTCATCCCGCTTTGTCTACTATTTGAGTAATTTTTATTCACCAATTGTGTACATTATTTTTGTATAGTTGATGGGCAAAGGGAGGGATCCCATGGTCAACATCGCTGATAAAATTAAAGAACTCCGAACTGCGCGGGGCATGACGCAGGCCGATTTCGCTGCCCGGTTGGGCGTGTCAAAATCCGCGGTCTCTTCCTATGAAAATGGCTCCAGGCTCCCCTCCTATGATGTGCTGATCAAGATTGCCCACATCTTTAAGGTGAGCGTGGACCACCTGCTGGGAAACGATTCCAAGGATGTGGTGGACGTGACCGGACTGACGCGAAAGCAGGTCAATCTCATCCTGGACATTGCCGCCACCTACCGGCGCTGCAATCATTTGCTGCGGCATGAGATTGCAGAGAGCGGCATCCACAAGGTGTCCGCTTCCGTTGAGTTGAGCGAGGAGGAACTTGGAGAACTTCTGAGTTCTGCTTCCCCATCTGGCAAATGAACACATCCACCAGCGAAGCTGGTGGTTGTCACTGTGCGGGCATAGCCCTTTGTTCCTCGCGGACGCGTGCAACGCGTAATACGGTCTGCCAGCTGCGTGAGGACTGCTACTTGCCGCCCGTAAACGGGCCACTAGATGGAATTCTCAGTTGCTCTCCCATCTCGTCCTCTTTTAGTTGGTTCCTCACATACTCCGCAATTCGCCTCTCGTTTTTCCCCACCGTATCCACGTAGTACCCTCTACACCAAAATTCCCGGTTTCGATACTTGTATTTCAACTCGCCGAATTGCTCATACAGCATTGTGCTGCTCTTCCCTTTCAGATACCCCATAAAGTGTGACACCGAGATTTTCGGCGGTATCTCTACAAACAAGTGGATATGGTTGGGACACGCTTCCGCCTCTATGATTCTTACCCCTTTCCACTCGCACAGCTGCCGCAGTATCTTCCCTATCGCTGCTTTCTTTTCTTTGTAAAATACTTTCCTGCGGTACTTCGGCGCAAATACAATATGATATTTGCAATTCCATCGCGTATGAGATAAACTATTGATGTCATTCAGTCCCATCTGAATGCCCTCCCTTTGCTATTCTTTGTGCAGTTGGCAGACCGCACTTTCATTATAGCAAAGGGAGTTTTTTCTTGTTTATCGCCTTAGGCTTTTTTGAACCACTCGCTTAGCGAGTGGTTTTAGGTTACAAAAAAGCGAGGCCGAGTGATCGGCCTCGCTTGAGTTTATTTTCAGTTTCCTATCCCCGTTTCTATCTCGGCAGAGCTTTTCTATCTATTGCTCCTCCCGTTTCTTCCGTCTGGTCCGAAGGAAGGTCACTGCCGTGGCCGCCATCAGAGCCAGGAAAAGTCCCAGCAGGGTCCAGGCGATCAGGCTACCCGGCCCGGTCAGGCGCACCACCAGATAGACGTCCGACCACACCAGCAGCGCCGGAGGGAGATAGGCCGCCCACAGGCACCACAGCAGGGTGTGCCGCCGCACTGCCAGGCACACCACCCCTGCCGCCAGCAGGGGCGGGGTCAGAAACAGAGGAAGTATCGTCCACCACAGCAGCAGGGTAATCAACCCTCCAAATGCCAGCAGGACGATACCGGTCACCCTCCGGGTGGAAATCCCCTGGCGGGCAGGCTCCGCCGGAGGCGCGGGCTCTCCAGTTGGCTTCGCCCCCTCCGCCTCTCCCTTGACCAGCTCGTCCAGGGACACGCCGAACAGCTCGCTCATGGCCACCAGCTTGTCCAGGTCGGGCACCGACCCGCCCGTCTCCCATTTGGGGACGGACTGCCGGGACACCCCCAGGGCATCCGACAGGTCCCCCTGGGACAGCCGGCGGCTGGCCCGCAGCTGACAGATCTTCTCCCCCAGTTTCATGGCCAGCGCCTCCTTTCCCCTGTCCCCAGGATAGGCCGAATCCACCCGAATGTCTACCAAGCGGGCTTTTATTTTTAGCAACCAGCGGTTGCACCCCTCATTTCACCCGCAGTTTTTTCACCAGGTCTTCCGTTGGGGTGACGTACAGGGTGCTGTAGGTGTTGTAGATGACGAAGCCGGGCTTGGCTCCGGCGGGCTTCTTCACAAACTTCACCGGGGTGTAGTCCACCGGCACCTGTCCCGACTCCCGCCCCTGGGAGAACCAGGCCGCCAGCGCGGCCGCCTGGGTGAGGGACTCCTCGTCGGGCCGCTCACCCCCGGTCTTGAGGATCACGTGGGATCCATGGATCTTTTGGGTATGGAGCCAGAGGTCCCGCTTGTCCGCCTCCTTCAGGGTGAGGCGGTCGTTCTGGCTGTTGTTCTTGCCCACCAGGATGGTCAGCCCAGCGGAGGATCGAAACTCCATGGGCTTGGACCGGATGACCTTCTGCTTCCCCTTGGCGGTCATCTTCCGCTTGTGCTGCTTGAGGTAACCGTTGTCCATCAGTTCCTGGCGGATCTCCTGCAGGTCCCGGTCCCCCTCGGACAGGGTGATCATCTGGAGCACACTGTCCAGATAGTCCAGCTCCTTCCGGTTCTTGTCCAGTTGGACGGCCAGCATCTCCTCCGCCTTCTGGGCCTTCTTGTAGTCCCTGTAGTATCTGGCGGCGTTCTGCTGGGGGGTGAGCAGGGGATCCAGGGGGATGTCCACCTCCCCGCCCTCCGGATCGTAGTAGTTCTGGGCCCGCAGGACGCTCTGCCCCTTCTCCATCCGGTGGAGGTTGGTGGTGAGGATGTCCCCGAACTGGCGTAGCTGGTCCCGGTTGGCGGCATGGCGCAGATCGGCCTCCTGGTTGGCAATCTTCTTGGCGGTGCGGGT
>CAJLWS010000132.1 GCA_905210385.1 uncultured Eubacteriales bacterium
CAGCCGCACCATCCGCAACGAGCGGGAGCGCCGGGCCACCGCCATGCTGACCCCCTTCATGCCCTGCGGAGCCAAGATTCCCGTCATCGCCCTGTTTGCCGGCGCCTTCTTTGATGACGCAGGCTGGGTCAGTTTCACTATGTACTTTACCGGCATCGTCCTGATCTTCCTGGGCGCTCTGCTGGTCAACAAGATCGCCGGCTACAAGAACCGGAAGTCTTTCTTCATCATCGAGCTGCCGGAGTATAAGGTGCCTTCTCTCTGGTTCGCTTTCAAAGCTATGTGCGCCCGGGGCTGGGCCTACATCGTCAAGGCTGCCACCATTATTCTGCTGTGCAACACCGCCGTGCAGATCATGCAGACCTTCAACTGGAGCTTCCAGGTGGCGGAGACTGCCGACAGCTCTATTCTGGCCTCCATTGCTGGTCCCTTTGCCTATCTGCTGGTGCCTATTGTGGGCGTGCTCAGCTGGCAGTTGGCTGCCGCCGCTGTCACTGGTTTTATTGCCAAGGAAAATGTGGTGGGCACATTGGCCGTCTGCTTTGCGGGCCTTGAGAACTTCATCGACACCGATGCCCTGGAGATGATGGAAGGCGCTGGCGCTGAGGTGGCTGGAATTATTGCCATTACAAAGGTGGCGGCTTTGGCTTACTTAATGTTTAACCTGTACACGCCTCCTTGCTTTGCCGCCATCGGCGCCATGAACTCTGAGATGAAGAGCTCCAAGTGGCTGTGGGGTGGTATCGGCCTCCAGCTGGGTACTGGCTACACGGTGGGCTTCCTGGTCTATCAGATCGGTACCCTGATCACCACCGGTTCTATTGGCGCCGGCTTTGTCCCTGGTCTTATCGCTGTAATTGTGTTCGCCGCAGTTCTGGTGTGGCTGTGCCTGAAGGCGGATAAGGATCTGAAGCAGGAGTATGCGCTGAATGGAGCGAGAGCCTGATGATCGACTATATCGTAATTGGCATTCTTGCGGTAATTATCGTAGCCGCCGCGTTCTATGTCTATAAGGCAAAAAAGAGCGGCAAGAAGTGTATCGGCTGCCCGGATGGATGCTCTTGCAGTTCCAAAAAGGCAGACCAGCATCACTGCTGCTGCAGTACCCATGAGAAATAGAAAAGATGCGGGGGCCTTCCGTTTGGATGGCCCCCGCTAATCATTTCATGCATCCATGAACTTTCCTATTGACAAACATGATGTGATATATTAAAATCAGAGCATAGGTTAGCTATCGCTAACCTCCGGGAGAAATCCCAATTTTTTTGAATATAGGTTAGCGTTTGCTAACTTCCTGCTTTGGAAGCGACTCACTATACAAGGAGGCGTGTTATGTCAGAGGATCTGCTGATTCGTCACTGCTCTCCCACCCTGGCGGGAATTAAGACGGGAAATCTTTTTTCCTGTGCCTGCCCCAGCCGGAAGGATCTGACGAAAGACTTGTGTCGGCTGAACAAGAAACTGGTGCCCAAGGGCATCCGCGTCCTTCCGCTTCGGGTTCGCAAAGGCCGCGCTTTGATCTACGCCTACCGGCCCAATGCACTGGAGAGCGATCTGACCGATTACCGCGCCAGAGCCTTGCTTCTCAAATACGGCTATGTGCCGGAAAACCCCAATGGCTGCGTGGTTCACCTGATCCACCGGCTCCGGAGCGAAGGGGAATTCCCCCATGAGATCGGCCTGTTTTTGAGCTATCCCCCTGAGGATGTGCTGGGCTTCATCTGCAATCGGGCGTGCAATCACAAATGCGTGGGCTGCTGGAAGGTCTACGGCAACGAACAGGCCGCCAGAAATATCTTTGAGAAATACGAGATGTGCAGCAAAATCTACTTCCGGCAGTGGCAGCAAGGGAAATCCATCGAGCAGCTTACCGTAGCTGGTTGATGTTTCTACCATAACAAATCCAGAAAAGAAAGGTCGCTAAAGTCTTATGAGTAAAGTTGCAGTTGTGTATTGGAGCGGCACGGGAAACACCGAGGCCATGGCCATGGCGGTGGCCGAAGGAGCCAAGGGCAAGGGTGCCGAGGTATCTGTGATCACCGCCGCAGAGTTCTCCCCGGAGCAGGTCAGCGAGTATTCCGCCATCGCTTTCGGCTGCCCCTCCATGGGGTCGGAGCAGCTGGAGGAGAGCGAGTTCGAGCCTATGTTCACCGCCTGTGAGGGCAGGCTGAGCGGGAAGAATATCGCCCTGTTCGGCTCCTACGGCTGGGGCGACGGCGAATGGATGCGCAGCTGGGAGTCCCGCTGCAACGACGACGGCGCCAATCTGGCCTGTGACAGCGTGATCTGCAACGAAGCTCCGGACGATGACGCTCTGGCGGCTTGCCGCGAACTGGGCGCGTCGCTGGCCTGACAAAAACACCGCAGAAGGCAGGAGGCGCTCGTCTCCTGCCTTCTGCCTGTATCCCCAGTCAGCATAGGCAAAACCATTTCCGAACCCAGAGAAACAGGTCGTGAGAAATCATGCTGAAAGAATATTTAATCGAGCCAGGACTCCGGCACAGGCCGTTGGAGCAGCAGTATGCCAGGGGTGCAGATCTGCCGGTTTTCCCTGCCGGAGCCGGAGCAGGAACCTCTGCGGTCTGTCCCGGTGTGCGGCACACCGCTCCAGTTTGAGGTACTGTTCTGCCTGACCGGTCGCCTTACTGTCCGAGCGTTACAAGGTACCTCCTGCACGGTGGAGGCGCCGGGGATTTTCCTGCTCTCCGACAGCTCTGCTCTCCGCTCGTGTCGGTACAGCGGAAACCTGAGCGGTGTTTTGATTGTCGTGGACGCTAAAGCCGCAAAGGAAAGCCTTGTGACGGTCTGCTCCACTCTGGGGATGAAGCTGGACACCAGGATCGTCAAGAAAAAGATGACAGCAAGAAACGGCTGCACGGCCCTGCACGGCACGCCTTGGACACAGGCTTTTTTTGAAACCGTTCGTCGTCTGTCAGAGCAGGAGCAGGAACGCTACTGTGTTTTCAAGTCGGTGGAACTGCTGTATCTGCTCTGCACCGAGGTATCTGAATCGGATGAATCTCTCTCCGGCTCAGGCTGCCCAGTATCCCAAAGCCTCTTGGAAGTCAAGGTATACATATATAATATAATAGGCAAAAGAAGGTGAACCGAAATGATCTACGCAACCGGCGATACCCATGGCAACTTCCAGCGGTTTGCGCCCGAACACTTCCCCGAGCAGGCCGGAATGACCAAGGAAGACTATATGATCATCTGCGGAGATTTTGGCGGCGTATGGGACGGGGGCAAGAAGGAGGGGCGCAATCTGGACTGGCTGGAGGATCTGCCCTTTACCACGCTGTTCATCAGCGGCAACCATGAAAACTTCGACCTGCTGAGAAAATATCCGACAGAGGAATGGAACGGCGGAAAGATCCAGCGAATCCGGCCCCATGTGATCCATCTGATGCGCGGGCAAGTCTTTGACCTGCAAGGATACTCCTTCTTCACCATGGGCGGTGCCAGGAGCCATGACATCGAGGACGGCGTTCTGAATCCTAAAGCGCCTGATTTTGAAGAACAATACTGGACCCTTCGCAGAATGGGGGGTCGCTTCCGGGTCAACCACCAATCCTGGTGGAAGCAGGAACTTCCCAGCAAGACGGAGTATGAGGAAGCTCGGCGCAGCTTGGAAGGCATTCACTATGAGATGGACTATGTGATCACACACTGTGCCCCAACCAGCATCGTGGACATATTGGGAAACGGTGGATATGTTCACGACCACCTGACCGACTTCTTGGAGGAAGTCAAAGAACGAGCCAAGTTCCACTACTGGCTGTTCGGACATTACCACGACAACAAAATCATCGACGACCGCTTCGTCCTGCTCTGGGAGCAAATGGTACAAGTGGTGTAACAGGCCAAAGAGAAACGCAGGAGGAACCTCCTGTGCTTCTCTTTGGCCTGTTTCTGAATAAGGCAGATTCTGCCGGAAAGGAGAAGCTATGAACATCCGCAAAAACATCGATTATTCCGCCATGTTTGCGGCTCTGGAGGCTGCGCTGAGCGCCGAGATGCCCCAGATGCAACTCTGCTGCGAACTGGGCCGTATCGTCTGTTCCCGGCCGGAGAAAGGCGCGGCAGTGGCCGCAGCCGAATATCTGCACAGCCGTTTCCCCGATGCTTCCGGCTTCTCCCCGCGCAACCTTCGCCGGATGCGGGAGTTCTATCGGATGTATAAGGACACCCCTGAATTACTGACGCTGGCCATGGAGATCAGTTGGACACAGAATGTAGTCATCCTGGAAGCAGACATGGAGCCGGAGGATCGGCGCTGGTATCTTCGTGCTGCTGGTCGTTTCGGCTGGTCAAAGGCAGAACTCCAGAGAAAAATCGATTCTGACGCCCATCTGGAAATCCAACTCGACGAATCTGATGTTCCGTGCTATACTGAATTGGAAAACAGCAATTTGGAGTGTTCATCGCATGATCAAGATACTTTTCCTCTGCCACGGCAACATTTGCAGAAGCCCGATGGCCGAGTTCATTATGAAGGATCTGGTGAAGAAAGCCGGTCTGGAGCCGAGCATTCAAATCGAGTCGGCAGCTACCAGCACCGAGGAGATCGGCAATCCGGTATATCCGCCAGCCCGCCGCAAACTGTCCGAGCATGGCATCGATTGCTCCGGCAAGAGAGCCCGTCAGCTCCTGAACAGCGATTACGAGAAGTACGATCTTCTGATTGGCATGGATCGAGCCAACCTGCGGAGTATGTACCGGATCTGCGGCGGCGATTTTGCCGACAAGATGCACCTGCTGATGGACTTTACCGACCGTCCCGGCGAGGTAGCC
>CAJLWS010000133.1 GCA_905210385.1 uncultured Eubacteriales bacterium
CGAACTGTACAGCATTGTAGCCGTCCTTCTCTTCGGTCTTGAGCTGAGTTACAACGCAAGGACCTGCTTCGATTACGGTGCAGGGGATAACCTTGCCGTCAGCGTTGAAGATCTGGGTCATGCCGACCTTTTTGCTGAAAAACCGGATGAAATTCTGCACATTGGAATAGTTCAGCGTCTCGGCGATCTGCACGACCGTCATGTCGCTGGTCAGCAGCAGTTCCTTGGCCATCTCCAGCTTTTCATTGTTGGCCAGATCGCTGAAGCTGGTATCCTTCTCGGTGCGCAGCACCTTCCAGATATAACTCGGGTTATAGTTCAGCCGGTCGGCGCACTCGTTCAGCGTAATGTCGCCGCGCGTCTGCTTGATCAGCGCCAGCACATTCTTGACCAGCTCGCTGGAGCTGCTCTGGCGGAACTCCGTCAGCAGATCCATGACAGGCACGGCCACCTCGTCCATCAGGAAATTCTGCATCTGCTCGGCGGTGTAAATTTTGCCGATGGTTTCAAACAGGTTGGTCTGCCGGTCTGCCAGCACCTGATTGACCGAAAGCCCGGCGTTTTCCGCCACGGCCAGCATGGCCGCCACCAGCCGCTGGATGTAAAACTGCCGCTCATACCCGCGGATGTTCTTTTCCGGCATTTTGGCGGTAAAGCGCATTTCCTCCCCGGTGACGGGGTGGCGCAGGCGCAGCTCATTGGCGTGGAGGCACAGCCTGCCGATGGGATTGGTCTGGGCGCCGTACTGCCGGTCCCCGGCGATGGGGCAGCCCAACTCCTTCATGTGTACCCGGATCTGGTTTTTTCGTCCGGTGTCGATGGAGATGTCCAGCAGGGTGTAACCATTCCCGGTACGTGTCACCTCGTAGTTGGTGATGGCCTCCTTGGCGCCGGGCCCGGGCTGGCCGGAAAAGCTCAGGTGGGTTTTCGTCTCCACCAGGAAGGACCGGATGGTGTCCCGGTCCCTGGGAGGACGGCCCTCCACCACCGCCTGGTAGCCGCGGCGCAGGACGATCTCGTTCCACTTGGACTGGAACAGTTCCTTGGTTTCTAGGTCCTTGGCGAACATCAGCACGCCGGAGGTGTCCCGGTCCAGCCGGTGGAGGACATAGATCCGGTTGTCCACGTGCTGGCTCTTCACGTAGTCGGTGACGGCGTGGTAGGCGGTACGCCGCTTCTCCTTCTCTGTGGCCACGCTGAGCAGCTTGGCGGGCTTATTGACCACGATGAGGTGTTCGTCCTCGTAGAGTAGGGGAAAGGGCAGCGCGTTGCTGCGGGGGCCGGGAGCGTCCAGCAGGGACACCACCTGACCGGGGGACAGGGGGGTGTCAAACTGGGAGGTGGGCCGGCCGTCCACGGCAATGAGCTTGCGGGAGAGCAGGGATTTGACGTTGTTCCGGCTCTTGTCCGTGAGCACTGTGAGCAGGAAGGGGAGCAGCAGGGTGGGGTGCTCCACAGAAAAGCTGCGGGGCCGGCGCCTGCCGGCGGAGTGGGAAGTGTGATTCATAGGGATAACCGCCTTTACGGGAGATGTTTTGTCCCCAGTTTACCATGGGGAGGGGAAAAAGTCCATGGGAAATAAGCCGGACAGGCAAGGGGGACGGGATCGCCGCATAGGCTTTCCAGAGGTGATGGCGGTGTCGGGAAAGGAAGGATGGCTGGCCCGGGCCTCCCGGATGCTGGACCTGCCGGGGGATGTGGTGGCGGGGTTGCCCCGGATCGAGTTGATCGGCAGCGGGGAACTGCGCATGGAGGGGCACCGGGGCATCCTGGCCTACGGCCCAGAGGAGATCCACATCTCCGGCGGGAAACTGGTGGTGCGGGTGAAAGGCAGCGGCCTGGAGCTGGGGGCCATGGACCCCACCCAGCTGCTGATCACCGGGGAAATCTCATCGGTGGAGCTGGTGTAACATGAAGAAGCTCATCAACCTGCTTCGTGGATATGTGGAAATCCAGGTCACGGGCGCCTTTCCAGAGCGAATCTTGAACCTGTGCGCCCAGCACCGGCTGCCCTTCTGGCGCCTGGAGTGGCTGGACGAGACCACCTTCACTTTCCGGGTGGCTCTGGCTGACCTGGAGCGGCTGAAGGAGCTGGCGGAGCGGGCCATGTGCGAGATCCGGGTGACGGCCCGGCGGGGGGCTGCCGCTGCGGCTGCAGGGATGCGGAAGCGTTGGGGATTCCTGCTGGGGCTGGCGGTGTGCCTGACGGCGGTAAGTGTGCTCTCCCGGTTCCTGCTGGTGGTGGAAGTGAAGGGCAACGAGAGTGTGCCCACCGCCGTCATTTTGTCTGAGCTACAACGGCTGGGGGTGCGCCCAGGGGCCTATGGCCCGGCCATCAACGAGCGGGAGGTGGCCAACGAGGCTCTAATTGCCCTGCCCCAGCTGTCCTTCCTGGCCATCAATCTCCACGGTACCCGGGCCCAGGTGCTGGTAGAGGAGGCGGTGCAGGCCCCAGAGCTGCTGGACGAGAAGACCCCGGCGGACGTGGTGGCCGACGTGGACGGCATCATCCTGGACATCCACACCAGCGCCGGCCGGGCGCAGTTTGTTGACGGAGACATCGTCACCGAGGGGGAGGTGCTCATCTCCGGCCAGCTGGACCTGTACGAGCCGGAGGGCAGCCCCATCGACATGGGGAGCCTGCTGGTGCGGGCCGCAGGCACCGTCACCGCCCGAACCTGGCGCACCCTGGAGGAGACCATTCCCCTGGCCACGGAGGAAAAATGTTATACAGGACAGGAGAAGAAGCTCTATTCCCTGCATGTTTTGTGGGGACGCTTTGATTTTTTTGAAAACAGTAGCATTTCCGGCGGAATGTATGATAAAATAACCCAGACAGGCTACCTCACCCTGTTCGGCCATGCCCTTCCCATCGGCCTGACCACCACCACCCTGCGGGAGTATACCCTGGAGGAGAGGACGCTGGAGGAGGAGCAGGCAGAGGAGCGCCTGCGGGCGCTGCTGCTGACTAGGCTGGAGGGCATCCTGGAGTCCCGGGAGGGCCAGACACTTCGCACCGACTTCGTCACCCGGGTGGAGGATGGGAAGCTCACCGTCACCCTGTTGGCGGAGTGTGAGGAGCGGATTGGCAAAACGGTGGAACGGGATGGGGAGACCGGCCGCGTATACGGCGAAGGCTCCGGGCCTGAAAGAAACGAATGATTCGGCGGAAAGGACCGCCGCAAAGGAGAAAACTGCCCATGACAGAACAGTCCATCAGCATTGAGCGCATGGAGGAGGCCGTTAACCTCTTCGGCCTGTTTGACGAGAATATCCGGATCATTGAGCAGGAGTTGGGCGTCTCGGTGGTCAACCGAGAGTCCAACCTGAAGATCTCCGGGGAGGGGGAGAACGTGATGCTGGCGGTGAAGGCCATCCAGGGTCTGCTCTCCCTATCCGCCCGGGGGGAGGCCATCAGCCAGCAGAACGTGCGCTACATCATCGAGCTGGTGCGCACGGGAAACGAAGGTAAGATTGCCCAGCTGGCGGGGGATGTGGTGTGCGTCACTGCCAAGGGCAAGCCCATCAAGGCCAAGACCATCGGCCAGCGCCGGTATGTGGAGGCCATCAAGAACAACACCATCACCTTAGGGGTGGGCCCCGCCGGCACCGGCAAGACCTATCTGGCGGTGGCTGCGGCGGGGGCCGCCTTCCGGGAGAAGCAGATCAACCGCATCATCCTCACCCGCCCGGCGGTGGAGGCGGGGGAGCGGCTGGGCTTCCTCCCCGGCGACCTCCAGTCCAAGGTGGACCCCTACCTGCGGCCCCTGTACGACGCACTGTTCGACATGCTGGGGGCGGAGACCTACCAGAAATATTTAGAGAGAGGCAACATTGAGGTGGCTCCCCTGGCCTACATGCGGGGGCGCACCCTGGATGACAGTTTCATCATCCTGGACGAGGCCCAGAATACCAGCCGGGAGCAGATGAAGATGTTTTTGACCCGGCTGGGATTCGGATCCAAGATCGTCATCACCGGGGATATCACTCAGATCGACCTGCCGGCGGACAAGGTGTCCGGTCTGCGGGAGGCCATGCGGGTGCTCAAGGGAGTGGAGGATATCGCCATCTGCCAGCTCACCGGAGCGGACGTGGTGCGCCACGTCATCGTCCAGCGCATCATCCAGGCCTACGAGGAGGACGAGAAGCGCCGGGGAATCAAGCGGGAGCGAGACAAGCGGTGAGGAGGGCAGAGCATGAACCATGAGCTGATCATCGACAGCCAGGTGGAGGGCGCGGAGCCCTATGCTGCCTTACTGGAAAAGGTCATCCCTGCCGCCCTGGCTGCGGAGGGAGTGGGTTTCCCCTGGGAGGTGGACGTGCTGTTCACCGACGATGAGGGCATCCGCACCATCAACCGGGAGCAGCGGGGGGTGGACGCCCCCACCGATGTGCTCTCCTTTCCCATGTTTCAGCTGGAGCCGGGTGCGCCGCCCACCTTGGAGCAGGTAGAGGCTGACCCCGGTACGGGGCTGGTGCCCCTGGGGGACATGGTGATCTCCCTGGAGCGGGCGAAGGCCCAGGGGGAGGAGTACGGCCATGGGACGCAGCGGGAGGTGGCCTACCTGGCGGTCCACTCGGCGCTCCACCTACTGGGATATGACCATCTGGACGAGGGAGTGCAGAAGCGCCAGATGCGCGCCCGGGAGGAGGCCATTCTGGGACAGCTGGGCCTGGTCCGGCAGGCATGGGAACCGGAGGAAGGAGGGGCGGTATGAGGCGCGCGTACAGGACGCTGGCGGCGGGGCTGCTGGCCGCCCTGCT
>CAJLWS010000134.1 GCA_905210385.1 uncultured Eubacteriales bacterium
CGGGGGGGGCCGGGACAAACGGCGGGTGCAGCATCTGGAACATCGATCTGCCGGATGTGATCGAGCTGCGGGATCGCCTGCTTCCCGCCGGGGAGCGGGAGAAAAACCTGGCCTTTGATCTGAAAGACCCGCGCTGGATGGATGCCGTCCGCACTGATCCTGAGGATGGAGCGGTGCTGTTTGCCGCCGGGGTCTTCTACTACTTCACGACGGAAGATGTCAAATCTCTGGCCGCAGGCATCGCAAAACGCTTTCCAAGAGGGCGGCTTGTCTTTGACGCGGCCGGGAAAACGGCTGTCCGGCTGATGCTGAAAACCTGGGTGAAGCAGGCGGGCATCCGGGATGTGGGTGCCTATTTTTCCGTCAAGGACGCCAAGGGGGAGCTGGAGCCCTGGTCGCCGCTTTTTTCTGTTTCCAGCCGGGGCTATATGCTGGGCTATCAATCGCTTCATGATCCGGCGGTCCGGCCCGTCCACCGGCTGCTGGCAAAGCTGGCCGACGGACCGATGCATCTGCAGATCGTCCGGATCGACTTTGCAGAATACAGTCACGATTAGATTGGAGAAGATTATGCCCATTGAACTATGGCAAGGGCTGCTGATTCCCTTTGCGGGGACAACGCTGGGTGTGGCATGTGTCTTGTTTATAAGGAGGCGAAGATTAGTATGAAAAGATTGATTAAAGGTGGATTTTTGACATTAAGTGGTGTTATTGGAGTTATAGGAACGATGATGGTCGCAATGCAAAATCCGTCAAGTGCGTGGGAAACACCACCCGGAAGAATGGTAACAAGTATTTTGGAAAACGAGATGTTAATCCCTGCGATTTTGTTTCTTCTCCTTTTAGTTTCTGGATTATATATTCTCCTGCCAGAAAACAAAGCAGATTAATAAATTTTCGTTTAATAGTAGAACCGATGGGCACAATCCTGACGGTTCTCCTGGCGGGGATTATGGTTGTAGTATTGCCCTACGCACCGAGGTTCGCAGCTGGCGCTATGCTCTATGCGGTAGTGGAGGAATTGATCCCGGAGATGTCAGTGGGAAAGCACTCCAATATAGGGACCATTCTGTTTGCAGACGGATTTACCCTCATGATGACGCTGGATGTGGCGCTGGGTGCTTGCGTGAGTGAAGGTGAAAAAATGGGACAAGAAGAGCGGATTCAAAACGCCTACCGGGGATTGGGAGGCAAACGGACATTTTATGATGGCATGATCACCTGTTCCACCCTGTCAGGCCGAGCGGTATGCCGCCTGATATGGGGAATGGATCGGGCGGAAACCCAGGACTACCTTTCCGCCGCCCTTTCCGGAATACCGGAGGGGTTTTCCGGAAGACTGCTGGAAGTCCCCGTGGGTACCGGCATACTGACCATGCCCCTCTATCGGGAAATGCCGGAGGCGGAGATCACCTGTCTGGATTACTCGCCGGAGATGCTGGAGCGGGCAAAATCCCGGGGCGAGGGACTTGCCCATGTGTGCTTTCAGCAGGGGGATGTTGGGGCGCTGCCTTTTGGGGATGGCAGTTTCGACATCGTGCTCTCGCTCAACGGGTTTCATGCGTTTCCGGATAAGGAGGCCGCCTGGCGTGAGATCTTTCGTGTACTGCGGCCAGGCGGGATCTTCTGCGGCTGCTTCTATGTGAGGGGGCAAAACCGCCGCACCGACTGGATAATCCGCAGGCTGTATGTGCCAAAGGGCTATTTCACCCCGCCCTTTGAGACGGCGGAGAGCCTGTGGCATCGTCTGGAGGAAACATTCGGGCCGGCAAAGGTTCGCACCGTTCAGGGCATAGCCTCTTTTGTCTGCCGGAAGGCGAAGGAGAAACACCCGTAAACGAATTGTACACAAATATTGAACAACAGGAGGAAAATCAAATGCAGCAAAAGCGTAATCATCAAGCAGAAATTCGTCTCGGTAGCCATGGCGAAGACTACGGAAGCTGGATGTCCAATCCCGTGTTCTATATTATTGGCGGTATCACGGCTCTGGCCGTAGTTTTGGCCGTACTCTCCTTTTCGGTGTTCCACATCACGGTTCTCGGTGTTCTGTTCTCTGTTGTTGCGGCGGCGCTGGTGGCCCTGCTGGTCTGGATCACATGGATCAGGCGCCAGTATGCCTTTGGCGGTGGCGGGATCATGGAACAGGTTCACCGGGTCGTTCTCTCTCACCTGGACTATGACGGACAGGGCAGTCTCTTGGAGGTCGGATGCGGTTCCGGGGCCCTGTCGATCCGTGCGGCCCTGACCTGGCCGGAGACAAAGGTCACTGGCATGGACTACTGGGGAGCTGTTTACAATTACAGCAAGGCCCTCTGTGAGAAAAACGCCGCAAGTGAAGGTGTGGCCTCCCGGTGTGTATTCCAGCATGGCGACGCCAATCATCTGGATTTCCCCGATGAGAGTTTTGATGCGGTCATCAGCAACTATGTCTACCATAATGTCATGGGAGCCGATATGCACAAGCTGCTGCTGGAGAGCCTGCGGGTGCTGAAAAAAGGAGGCGTCTTTGCTCTGAACGATGATATGAAGCCCAAGCTGTACGGCGATATGGATGCCTTTGCGCAAAAGCTGCGGGAGATGGGCTATCAGGATGTCCGGCTCATTGATACCGCAGAAGAAGCCTTCGGCTCCCACCGCCGGGCTGCCATGATGATGCTGGGATCTTCCCGGCTGCTTGTCGGCAGAAAGTAATTCGTCAAAACGGGAGGGCTGACCATGTCCAAGTTGGGCGTTGTGGAGGACACATTGTTTGTCCCCATGCTGGGCAGGCTCTATGCCAGCGAGCACTGCCCGCAGATCTTATACGATGGGAAGGCGCTGGAGCTGAAGGAGAAGCTGCCGCCCGAGCTGCTGTCGCAGGGCCGCCTGAGTCAGTATACCCTGCTGGCTTCCGCCGCTCGGTCTGCCAATCTGGACCGGATCATCTGGGCCTTTCTGGAGCGCAGGCCGGACGGTGTGATCGTCCAGCTCGGCTGTGGCCTGGAGACGGTCTATTACCGCTGCGACAATGGAAGGTCGCACTGGTATGCCGTGGATCTGCCCCATGTGGTGGAATACCGGCGAGAGCTGCTGCCGGAGCCGGAGCGGGAGACCTATCTTGCCGGAGACGCCTTTGCTGAGGACTGGATCAGACAGATCCGCACGGATGCGCCGGATGCTCCTATTCTGGTCACCGCCGGCGGCCTGTTCCACTATTTTGAGGAAAGCAAGGTTGTGGGACTCCTGCGGATGCTCACGAGGTTTGGAGAGATTGAAATCGTCTTTGACTCCGTGAGTAAAAGCGGTATGGCCATGATGCGGAAAAAGTACATGAAGCAAGTGGGCCACGGAGATGCGCAGATGTTTTTCTATGTGGATTCCGCATCGGTGCTGGCCGAAAAAATCGGCAGTGGGGTCAGGGTGCTGGCTGAGGAGCCTTATTACCGCCATATCCCCCGAACCGGATTGAAGCTGTCCACCAAGATCAGCATGGCAGTTTCGGACCGATTCTGTATGGTGAAGATGGTACATCTCTGTCACAGCGCTAAATTCCATGACTAAACGGGATAAAGTCGTCCAATCGGAGCAGAAAGAACGGCGATGTGTCGCTATACTCAGTAAGGAGGGGCGCGCTGAGCGCCTTTTCTCAGAAATAACGGTTAGCATAATCTAACTATGTTGAAGGAGAGCGGTACATCATGAACACGCAGAAAAAAGGGATGACGGGAAAGGACATCATTACGGTGGGAATTTTCTCCGCCATCTACTTTGTCATCAACTTTGCTTTTATGCTTCTCAGCGGTCTGCATCCCCTGCTTTGGATCTTGATGCCTGGCCTGATCGCCGTATTTGCGGGTATCCCATTCCTAATGATGTGTACTAAGGTGCCAAAGACCGGCGCAGTGGTCCTGATGGGCTTTATTATGGGCACTCCATGTCATCTCTGCTATATTGGAAACCGGGATAGTATCGGCCATGGCCTCTGGGCTTAAAATAGGGCGGGGTCATCATCTGCTGTTCCATCTGGCACAGCGGTGTATCCCGCATGAAGTAGCGTGTCATTAGTGGTGTGCTCCTTTCAGTAAAGCAAAAAAGCGCCGGAGTCTTATTTCTAAAACTCCGGCGCTTGAATATTACATGATCGGTTCCTGGTTGTAGGGTTCCATGGGGTGCTGCTCCTGCTCCCTTATGCGATCCAGAGCATCGGGAGCTGCAATGGCAATCTGCTCCTGAACGCCCCGGATGCACTTTTCCTGCTCAGCAGTCAAGTCAAAACCAGCGTCCAAGGTGTCGGAGCAGCAGCGGTAGATTTCGATAAGCTGTTCCTGATTGAAGATTTGCTGTTTGGAAATGAGGCCGGCGCGGATGGCGAAGTCCTGCTTGGCACCTACATAGTTTTCCTGAAAGTAATTGCCCTGGTTGAGACCTGTGCGGTCAAAGCTCCAGTCCCATGTGACGAAATGGACGCCAAGCCGGGTGGGATGGGCAGCCAACACGGCTCCGTTGAAGTCAGCCAGCAGGCGGTAGTCACCGGTCAGGCTTTGGGCTTGCAGGGGCGGGGCCTGTTCCAGCAGCGTCATGTACTCCCGCACGGTGCAGGCCAGATCGGTGGCTCGCTCACAGGCTCGTTCCCGTTCCGGTGTCGCTACATCCTCCTGCCAGTAGCGAACCCCTCCGCCCTCTGTGATCCGGCAGAGGGGGAGACCATCCCATTCCACCGGGAGAAGATCATCCTGCTCCGGCTGCGTGGTGAAGCCTTCCCGGCCAAGC
>CAJLWS010000135.1 GCA_905210385.1 uncultured Eubacteriales bacterium
CCCGGAGCTTCTCTGGGTTCTCCAGCATGGGGCAGGGGCGCAGCATGTTCTCGTTGAAGGGCTGGCCGTCGTGATAGGCCATGAACATGGGGCCCCGCAGGCAGTCCAGCAGAGACTTCTCCCGGATGTTGGAGTCAGAGTAGTGGATGAACACGCAGGGATCCACGTCCCCGTTGGCGTTGATGTGCAGGTAGCGCCGCCCGCCGGCAATGCAGCCGCCCACATATTCCCCGTCGTTCTGGAAGTCCAGCAAAAAGATGGGCTTGGTTTTGCGGTAGTTGTCCCGCACCCGGTGGTACAGCTCCTCCCGCTGTTCCGGGGTGGGCAGCAGGTTGGGCACCGCATCGTTGCCCACGGGCATGTAGTGGAAATACCAGGCGAACTTAGCCCCCCCCCCCCCCGCCCATCCACAAACTCCTCTGAGCTAATGGACTCCATGTTGGCGCTGGTGTAACAGCAAGACACGCCGAAGGGCAGTTTCTTCTCCTTCAGGATCTGCATAGCACGGCGCACCTTCTGGAACACGCCGTCACCGCGGCGGCCGTCGGTGGCCTCCTCAAACCCCTCCACACTGATGGCAGGCACAAAGTTCTTCACCCGGAGCATCTCGTCGGCAAAGTCCTCGTCGATGAGGGTGGCGTTGGTGAAAGCCAAAAACTCACAGTCGGAGTGCTTGTTGCACAGAGCGATCAGGTCGTTCTTGCGCACCATCGGCTCCCCGCCGGTATAGATGTAGATGTAAACGCCCAGCTCCTTGCCCTGGGTAATGATGGAGTCGATCTCGTCAAAGCTCAGGTTCAGCTTATTGCCATACTCGGCCGCCCAGCAGCCGGTGCAGTGCAGGTTGCAGGCGGAGGTGGGGTCCAGCAGGATGGCCCAGGGAATGTTGCAGCCGTATTTCTGCCGGTTTTCCTCCTGCTTCTTCCAGCCGATCAGGTTGCCGTTGAGCATGAAGTTCTCAAAAAAGGTCCGGCGCACCCCGTCATCAATATCAGTCCACATGCTGCGGATCAGCCGGTACCAGTTGTTGTCCGGGTCCTGAATAGCCCGGCGGAAGGCCGCCCGCTGAGAGGGGAAGCTGTTGGGGCCATCCCCGGCAAACCTGTCCACCCAGTCCATCAGCTTGGGAATGTTCGCGTCCGGGTCCTTGTCCAGGTACTCATACACCTTGCGGAATCCGATCTTTTTCATACTATCCATTACGCTCATGGTATACCTTCTCCCGATCAATGTGATTCAGAATGGATGCATCCAAAAGGATTTTCCACGGTCCTATTATAGGCCGGATCCTTCCCCAACACTATTGACACAGTTCGACAAATTGTCTGCAATTTTGACACAGAACTCTATTTGTCAATTCTTTTGACGCCGCTGCGCCAAACGCTCCAGCATGAAGTCCATGCTTCCGTCCATAATGGCGTAAAAATCCTCCAGCCAGTCCACAGAGTTCTGGGGCATCCCCCGGTCCACCCACCGAAGCACGACGCTGGCCAATCCCTGGGCGCACAGCTGGGTGACAAACTGCTCCTGCTGCGGGGTGACCCTGTGATTCTTCGCCGTCTCCTCCACCTTCGCCCGGATGGGCGGCAGCAGCCACCGGCACAGGTAGTGCTCCACATAGCTGCGCTCGTATGCCCGGTAGATATTGAGCACCACGGTGCGGTGGTTCCGCAGGCGCTCCATGGTCTGCTGCATCACCGTCCACCACTGATCCGGCCGAATATCCTGCAGCTTTTCCATCTCCTGCTGCAGGCCCCAGTCCACCACACCGTACAGGTCGGAAAAGTGGTAGTAGAACGCCTGTCTGGAAATCCCGCAGCGCTCCACCAGCTCGGTCACCGTGATCTCATCCAGCGGTTTTTGCTCCAACAGCTCCAACAGAGCGGCCTGGATTTCCCCTTTCGTACTTCTCGGCATTTTATTCCCTCATTTCGCCATTCTTTTTTCAAATTATACTGGGATTCCAAACCCCGCGCAACTGTTTTCTTTCTACAACGCATCCAATGGCTGGGAATACTCCGGCCGCCGCGGCGGCATACTGGGAACAGGTAAACGCATCTCTCACGGCAAGGAGGAGTCAAATTGGGCAAATCAAATCAACCGGGAAATAAGCTCTGGTACGCCGCCGTGGGCGGGGCCGCAGGGCTGGTGAACGGATTTTTCGGCGGCGGGGGCGGCATGGTGCTGGTCCCCCTGCTGGCGGGCCAGTGTGGGCTGGGCCAGCGCCGGGCCTTTGCCACCTCGGTGGCGGTGATCGCCCCCCTGTGCGCCCTGTCCGCCGGCATCTACTACCTGCGGGGCAGCCTGGACCCCATAGCCGCCCTGCCCTATCTGACAGGCGGGCTAATTGGCGGCCTTATCGGCGGCAAGGTCTTCCGACGCATGTCCATGGTCCTGCTGCGCCGGGTGTTCGCCCTGCTCATCCTGTACGGGGCGGCCAGGGCGCTGCTGTGAGCGGCTGGCTCATCCCCCTTTTGGCCGGGGCGGCCACCGGGATCCTTTCCGGCTTCGGCATCGGGGGCGGCTCCCTCCTGCTCATCTATATGACCAGCTTTGCCGACGTACCACAAAACCTGGCCCAGGGCATCAACCTGCTCTACTTCCTGCCCACAGCGGGGGCCGCCCTGCCTGCCCACTTCAAAAACGGCTATGTGGAAAAGGCCGCCCTGGCCCCCGCCATCCTGGCCGGGTTGGCCGGGACGGCGCTGGCGGCCTGGGCGGCCACGTCCATGGACACCGATCTTCTGCGCCGGTGCTTCGGCGCTTTCCTGCTGGTCATTGGCCTGCGGGAGCTGTTCCGGCGGGAGCCAGGGCCTGGGCAATCACCTCGGTGACCCCCGGGGCACCAAACAGGTAACTGCCGCCCCTTGTGGTGGTCACCAGCAGCCAGGGCCCCTCCCGGGGGTCTAAGCAGAGGGTGAGGCTGGTGTACCCGGCGGCGGCGTACTGCCCCTTGCGCACCGTGTCCATGGCGGTGCCCGCCACCCGGATCAGGCCGGAGGGCATCTGGGAGAGCAGCTCTACGCCGGTGATTTCGTCCCGGCTGATCTCATACCGGTCCCCTCCGTGGGAGGCGATGAGGGCCTCGTCGGTGAGGGCCAGCTCCACTGGGGCCCGCTCCTCCTCCACCAGCCACACCCCCAGCAGAGGCAGGCAGATCAGCAGGGCGGCCACCACCCCCACGAGGATCTTCCCCGCCGGGCGGGCCAGGTTCACCGAGGTGTTGCCCCCCACCCGGTCGTTGACCACCAGCCGCCGGTCGTTGGGGTTGCAGTAGAACAGGCCCCAGATCCACTGCTCGTCCTCGTCCACGTAGAAGCCGGTGCCGCTGTCGGCGGTGAGCTTCTCCTGGGCCCGGCGGAGGCGGAACTCCAGGCCGAAGACTGCCGCCACCAGTCCCAGGGTGAGCACCCCGATGGCCGCGAAGCTGGGCAGGAAGGCGTAGTAGCTCCCCCACAGGGCCAGGGCGAACAGGGCCATGAACCAGCTCAGCCACAGCCAGCTGCGCCGCCAGTACTGCCGCCGCAGCCGGGTGAGGGCCTGGGTGCGGTCGGTGTTGCCGTCCACCACCTCGGATTTCCGGCGGAAGGCGTACCGATAGAGCAGCCAGAACAGCAGGATACACAGGGGGTTGACCAGGAATACCACCCCCGCCACCCAGCCCCAGGCTGCCCACACCCCGGCCACGGGGATGGCGCTCACCACCAGGGGCGGCAGGAAGTGGCGGAAGGACAGCTCTTTTGCCGGCTGGACGGCGGCGGAAAGGTCCACTGTCACCGTCTGGGGGGCGGTGGTCTGCCCCCAGCCCCGGCCGGCCTTGATGGCCCGCAGATCCCGGTTGCATCGGACATACACCACCAGGGGGGCCACAATGGCCAGGTCCGTCCACACCAGCATGGCCGTTAGGCTCTCCCCCATGGACAAGGGGAGGAACAGGCCCATGAGGGCCAGGGCAGTGAGGATCAGGCAAACCGCACCCAGCTGGCGTTTGAACTTGCCCAGCCGGGCCTGCACGTCGGGGTCGGTGCGGGCCTCAAAGGGCAGCGTTGTCCCGATGACGATGTTCTTCTTGAATTTCGTCTCGTTGGCCAAAAAGAAGTAGAGCACCAGCGGCACCCAGAGCACGCACAGCCACAGGATCACCTTGCCCGTCATTTCCCTTCCCCCTCCTCGTCATACAGCCTGGCACACAGGTCCAGGATCTCCTCCCGGCCCAGCCCGGCCAGCCGCAGCTCCCCCAGGCGCAGGCGCAGGCCCTGGATGGTATCCCGACTGGGCCCGGCCGCCCCCTGCCTGGGGACCACCGTGGCCCCCAGGCGCCGGTCGGTCTGGATGTATCCCTCCTGCTTCAGCAGCTGGTAGGCCTTGGACACCGTCATCATGTTGATGCCCGCCTCCTCCGCCAGGGCCCGGATGGTGGGCAGGCGCTGGCCGGGTTCCAGCCCGCCCTGGGCGATGCCCAGCACGATCTGGTTGCGGATCTGCTGGTAGATGGGCACATCGCTGTTGAAGTCCAATTG
Organism: uncultured Eubacteriales bacterium; assembly: GCA_905210385.1. GTDB lineage: Bacteria > Bacillota > Clostridia > Oscillospirales > Oscillospiraceae > Enterenecus. The sequence goes on from CAJLWS010000135.1 coordinate 4,521, forward strand.
CAGCAGCATTCTGTTTGCCTCCTTTGTATTACAAATAATAATGCAAATAGTGCTATCTGTCAAGGAAAACTTTTTGCCGCTCCCGCTTGACAGAAGATGTAAAGCACGCTATACTATTTTTGTAAAGTAAGCTTAACATTTATGAGGGGGGATGGCCTGTGAGGAACCGCATTGCCGAGCTGCGCCGTGCCCGGCGGGTCTCTCAGGCAGAGCTGGCCGAC
>CAJLWS010000136.1 GCA_905210385.1 uncultured Eubacteriales bacterium
GGGCGGTGCGGCGGCTGCCAGTTCCGGCACATGAGCTATGAGGAGGAGTTGGAGGCCAAGCGGCTTCGGGTGGAGGATGCCCTGGCCCGTCTGGGCGGCCTCCACCTCCCGGTGGAGGTCATTCACGGAGCCCGAAATACCCAACGCTACCGCAACAAGGTGCAGTTCCCCATCGCCCCAGGGAGTATCGGCTATTTTCAGGGGCGCACCCACCGGGTGGTGGACATTGACGACTGCCTGCTGCAACCGGAGGTGGACACTACCTGCCGGGCCGCCGTGAAGGCGTGGATGGATCGCTTCCAAATCCCCGCCTATCAGGAGCTCACCGGCGAGGGGCTGCTGCGCCACCTGTATCTGCGCACCAACCAGGCCGGTCAGGCGCTGTGCTGCCTGGTGGTAAACGGCCCGCAGGTCCCCCACCAGGAGGAGCTGGTGGCCGCCCTGCGCCGGGCCGCCCCCAGTCTCGTAGGGGTGGTGCTGAACATCAACACCAGAAAAACCAACGTCATTCTGGGGCGGGAATTCCACACCCTCTGGGGCAAGGACTGGCTGGAGGAGACGTTGTGCGGCCATGCCTTTCGCCTGTCGGTGCCATCCTTCTTCCAGATTAACCGGGCCCAGACCGAGGTGCTCTACCGCCGGGCCCTGAACTTCGCCGCTCTCACCGGAACGGAGACCGTGGTGGACCTTTACTGCGGCATCGGCACCATCAGCCTGGCCATGGCTGGGCAGGCCCGCCGGGTCATCGGTGTGGAAGTGGTCCCCCAGGCGGTGGCCGACGCCCGGGCCAACGCCGCCCGCAACGGGCTGGCGGACAAGACCCGGTTCGAGTGCGGGGACGCCTCCGCCCTGGCCGCCCAGCTGGAGGGAGAGGGGATCCGCCCCGATGTGGTGGTGGTGGACCCGCCCCGGAAGGGGCTGGCCGCCGACGTGGTGGACACCATTGCCCGCATGGCCCCAGAGCGGGTGGTGTACGTCTCCTGCGACCCTGCCACCCTGGCCCGGGATGCGGGGCGGTTCCGGCCCCTGGGCTATCGCGCCCTCCGGGCCGAGGCGGTGGACCTCTTCCCCCGCACCGCCCATGTGGAGACGGTCGTCCTACTCACCAGAGGATGAGCAGGTCGGCCCCTTTGCATGGTCTGAAGGGCCGCCCGGAGTCAGGCGTCCCGTTGCGCGCTGGCGCGGATCTTTCGGACCTCCTAAACCAGGACCGGCTCTACCGCCCTCCAAGCGCGCAAGCTGCCTTTCCGGCACTCTCCGGCTATGGGATCCCAGCCATCTACACCTTGCATTCCTGACACCACACGGATATAATTGGGATGCCGCCGCGCATGTCCGTTCTTCGGCGTCACGCAGAATTTGCGAACAGGGAGGATCCGCTTTTGGATTACGATTTGCTACTCAACGGCTGCTGTGAGATTGGCTGTCGTCTGCTGGGGTGCGGCGCGGAGATCCACCGGGTGGAGGATACTGTCCACCGGCTCTGCACCGCCTATCAGGTGGATAGCGAGGTCTTTGCCATTCCCAACTGCCTCATTGTCAGTGTCACAGACTGCCATGGCAAGATTCATACCAGAATGCGCCGGGCGGAAGCCCAGGGAATTGACATTGAGGCGCTGGAGGGATACAACGCCCTTTCCCGCCGTCTATGCGCCGCGCCGCCAGAAGATCCCGGGCAGATCTCCATACAGATCCGCCAGGTGGAACACGGCCTGCGCCGGTATCCTCCGGCGCTCACTCTTTTCGGATACCTAATCGGCGCCCTCTCCTTCGCCCTCTTTTTTTCCGGCGGATTGACGGAGGCTGTCGCCGCCGGAATCTCCGGCCTGATGGCCGGTTTCTGCCTGCTCCTGCTGAGCCGCTTCCAGGTTAACTTCTTCATCAGCACCCTGGCGTCCGGCTTTGTTCTGGCCTTCTCCGCCTATGCCCTGCTCGCCCTCGGTCTGCCGGTGAACATCCAAGTGGTGATCACCGGTTCCATCATGGTACTGGTCCCCGGCCTGGTATTCACCAACTTCATGAGCGACCTGCTCACCGGGGATATCATCGCCGGCCTATCCACCTTCGCCCGGGCTGTACTCACTGCGGGAGCCATTGCTCTTGGTACCGGCGCAGCGCTGGCCATCTGTCTAAACCTATGGACGCTCCCTGTCAGCACAGCAGGGGTCTATAATCACTCCCCTATCCTGTACTGCCTGTTTGCTTTCCTGGGCTGTCTGGGCTTCTGCTTTCCTTATAACGTGCAGGGATTTGGCGGCTTCCTGTGCTGCCTGGGCGGCGCGCTGGGCTGGGCAGTCTATCTGGCTGCTCAGGCCATCACCGGCAACCCCGTCTACCTGCCCACCCTGTTTGCCGCCATGGCTGTGGCCGTCTACGCAGAAATTATGGCAAGGTTGCGCAAGTGCCCTGCCACCTCCTACCTGGTGATCTCTTACTTCCCCCTGGTTCCCGGCTTCACCATCTACCAAGCCATGGATTACGGCATCCAGGGCAATACTCAACTGTTCCTGGAAACCTTTATCCGCACCTTTGGCATCGCCGGCTGCATCGCCCTGGGGGCTCTTGCAGTGTCCACCGCCATGCGGATCCTTCAGCATTACAGAAAGGGGTGCTAAGCACCATGCCCCGGTATGAAACCGTACTCCTGGATGCCGACATGACTCTGTTTGACTTCCACCGCTCGGAACAGGAAGCTCTGCGAAATACCCTGCGGGCTTTTAACCTTCCCTGGACTGACTCGGTTATTCAGGACTATTCCAAAATCAACTCCGCCCTCTGGGATGCCTTTGCCCGGGGGGAAATCGACCAGGACTTTTTGGGCGCGGAACGCTTTGCCGCCTTGATGCGTGTATACGGCGGCAGTGCCGATCCCAGAAAAGTCAACCACAGCTATGAACTGGCCCTAGGCAATACCGCCTATCTCCTGCCCGGAGCAGAGGAATTCTGCCGCACCCTGAGCGGACTCGGGTTGACCCTGGCCATCGCCACCAACGGCCTGCCTGCCGCCCAGCGGGGCAGGTATGAGCGCACCAGACTGAATCGGTATATCCCCCACCTGTTCATCTCCATGGAGCTCGGTGCGCAAAAGCCCCTCCCTGCATTTTTTGACCGGATCTGCGAGGCGCTGAACCTCCATGATCGGAGCAGAATGGTCATGGTGGGAGATGGCCTGACTACTGATATTCTGGGCGGGAACCAGGCAGGCATTGACACCATTTGGTACAATCCTGGCCAACTTCCCCTTACAGGAAACGCCCATCCCACCTATACTGCCGAATCTTATGATGATATTCTGCATTTTCTGTCTTAATATTCCTTTTTCTTGCAATCTTTCCGCAACACAACTCCCTGTTTTGTAACCCATTTGTAGTTGATTCCCCCCATGTCGAATGGTATAGTTATGTAGACTTCACAAGGGGGTTTTGTCGAAATGAATCCGAAAATCAAATCCATTGCCTGTTTCACCGCACTCACGTTGTCTCTGTCGCTGCTGGCCGGCTGCGCGGCCGCTGGAGATGGCCCCGTCCCCACGCCGGACACCCCATCCAATCCACCCGCCTCTCAACCGGTATCCACCCCGGACCCCACCCCCACACCGGAACCTACGCCCGCCTATCCCCTCTATGAGTTCGGCACCCCCCTGGAGGAAAGTGAACCCGTAGCAGACGACAGCTTTTTCGATACCGCGGTTTTCCTGGGCGACTCCCGCACCGAGGGTCTTCAGATGTTCAGCGGGTTGAAGAACGGAACGTTCTATTGGGCCCGGGGCATGAGCGTGTTTCATGCCGACAGCGAGGACTACAAGGTCTTTGAGGTGGACGGAGAGCAGCTTACCCTGGTAGGCACCCTCAGTAAGCACCAATACGAATCGGTATACATCATGATCGGCATCAACGAGCTGGGTTATCCCGCCGAGAGCTACGAGACGGGGATGGCCACCCTTGTGGACAAGGTGATCGCCGCTCAGCCCAACGCAGTGATCTACCTTCAGACACTTCCTCCGGTCAACGATGCCGTGGCACAGGCAAATGGGCTGGCCTCCTATATCAACAACGCGCAGGTAGATCTGTTCAATGAAGCCATCGTGCGGGTCGCCAAGGAAAAGAAAGTAGTCCTGCTGGACACTGCCTCGGTCTACCGCGGCCCTGATGGACAGCTGCCCGCCGAGTTGGCCTCTGACGGCGCCCATTTCGTTTACAGCGGCTACACCATTTGGGCTGATTATCTGCGTTGCCATGTGATGGACCCGGAACGCTATTTCTACAACCGTTCCCTGCCCACCGGAGAGGAGGGTTAGCCTCATGAAGCAGCGTTTTTTCCGTATTGGAGTCCTGGCCGTCGCCCTGTCATTTTCCCTGGCCCTGTATGCATGCGGCGGTCCCCAGGAAGCAATCTATACCACAGCGGACGCCGAAACATTGCTGGCCAGCGGCGCCTTTGACGGGTCCATGGCTCCGGTAGATGGAGACATCGTAGCTGTGCTGTACGGCATTGATGCCTCCACCGTGGAAGAATGTGTCAGCTACCTGGCCACCAACACCTCGGTGAGCGCCGATGAGCTGACCATCCTGGTCCTCACCGATGGACAGGCGGCCCAGGCCGCCCTGGAGGCCGGCGACCCGGAGGAGGCTGCCCGCTTGGCCACCGAGTATC
>CAJLWS010000137.1 GCA_905210385.1 uncultured Eubacteriales bacterium
GTATAGAACAGGCGGTGCTTGTCAAATCCGGCTTTTTGAAAGCAGTGGTCCACATTGGTGGTGAGCACAAAGTAATCTTTATCCTTTACCAGCTCCAGCAGGTTTTGGTACACCGGCTTAGGCGGGTCGCAGTAGCGGTTGAGGAAAATAAACCGGCTCCAGTAGGCCCAATGCTCCTCCAGGGTGGGAAATGGATAAAATCCCCCGGAATACATATCGTGAAAACCGTATTTTTCTTCAAAGTCGGCAAAATAACGATGGAATTGTTCTCCGCCATAAGCAAAGCCAGCGGATGCCGAAAGACCCGCCCCGGCGCCGATGAGAACCGCGGGGGCCTCTTCAAGCGCTCGCTTCAGCGTGTCCGTCCGGCCCGAGAAGGGCACGGTAGATGGCTGCGTCAAGATCTTTGAACACATTGAAAATCACCTTCTGAATGGAAGTGTCCCGCCGGAGGAAGTCTTGAACGGTCTCCACGGCGATTTCGGCGGCCTCCTGGTTGGGGAAGCGGAACTCCCCGGTGGAGATGCAGCAGAAGGCCACACTGGCAAGCCCGTGCTCTGCCGCCAGTTCCAAACACGAGCGATAGCAGGAGGCAAGGGCCGCTCGATCCTGCTTTCGGACAGCGCCGCGAATGATTGGCCCCACGGTGTGCAGGATATACTGGCTGGGCAGATTGAACGCCGGTGTGATCTTTGCCTGCCCTGTGGGTTCCTCGTGGCCCTGCTTGCGCATCATGTCGTGGCAATAGAGCCGCAATTGGATGCCGCTCATCGTGCCGATGATGTTGTCAATGCAGGAGTGCAGGGGATGGAAGCAGCCCAGCATCCCGCTGTTTGCAGCGTTGACGATGGCGTCCGCCTTCAACGTGGTAATATCGCCCTGCCACAATGCAATCCGGGGATTCCCGGAAATGGACGGCAGCTTCTCACTCTCTGTGATGCCCCGCATATCCCGCTCCTCTTGCAGGTACTCGTCCTGTATCGCAAGAAAGTCGTGGCTGATCGGCTTTGGCATGCGGACATTCATCAGGCTGCGCAGCAAGTCTTTTTGCCCCTGCTCATCGGACGGGATGGAAATGTCGCGATACCTGGCATCCTCCGCCAGCAGCTCCTGGATCAAATAGATCCGTTGTTCCCCATGTGTCATTGCTGCGCGCTCCTTTCTGAACCTTCTGTGTGTTCCAGGCTGTTCCGCCAATGTTTCCGCCCGGTCTGTGCCCTTTCCTTTCCCTGCTGGGAAAGCGCATCGCCCCACTCCGGCCCGGAGGCCCGGGCCGTCCGCGGTGGCAAAGACGGTGGAGTGGATGTCCCGCTGCAGGATATTCAGAATTTCCTGTGTGGTCATGGCGCTTGGCTCCTTTGCTGAAACAGGCCGGAAGCCCCAGGCCGGATCGGCCTGGGGTTTCCCATGATTCTTGCTTACAGGCTGTATTCCTGGGGCGGGTTGCCGGAGAAGCCGGCAATCACCGCGTGGGCGTCCGCCAGGTAGAACACCTCGAAGATGGGGTTGTCGGCGGTCTGGTACTGGCTCTTGACGATGGGGTTCTGGATGCACATCTCCTTGGCGGCCCTGTTGTTCTCAAACACCGCCCTGCCGTTCAGGCGGATCCAGGCGTAGGCGGGGCTGGACACGGAGACCTCAATGTTGGGATTGGCCTGCATGTCCTTGTACACGTCCTTGGTGTTGTTGGTACAGAACCACAGCTTGCCGGCCATCTCATCGGCGAACATGAAGGGCCGGCACTTGGCCTTGCCGTCCCGGCCCACGGTGGCTAGATACTGGACAGGATTCTCACTTAAGAATTTCACGACTTCGTTCATGGTGAGGTACCTCCAATTTGTTTTCGTAAGGGTAGGTTTCTTTTGTTGCCTCTATTGTAGCGCAGCTGTCCGGCGTTGAAAAGTACGCACAATTTTGTGCTATGCCCACCTCCCGGTAACAAATGGACAGTTACTGGGAGGATACCTTTTGGCGGCCCAAGGGATTGCGCGCTCTGACGGGGGTGAAAATTTTTTGTTCCGCCAGGAAAGATATCGCCCCGAAGGGATCCTTGACGAGCAAGAGGAGGTACAGTATAATAAGAATATACCACCTAAAAGGGAACTATGGAAGGAGGTTATAGGGCATGGAGGACGTGAAGAAGATTGCGGCTGCGCCGGCGAAGGACCTGCCCGCCTGCCCGGTGGAGACCACCCTGACCCTCATCAGCGACAAGTGGAAGGTGCTGATCCTCCGGGACCTGATGCCGGGGACCAAGCGGTTTGGCGAGCTGAAAAAGTCTGTGGGCAATGTCAGCCAGAAGGTGCTCACCGCCCAACTGCGCCAGATGGAGGACAGCGGCCTGCTCACCCGCAAGGTGTATCCCGAGGTGCCTCCCAGGGTGGAGTATACCCTGACGGAGCTGGGCCGCAGCCTCAAGCCCATCCTGGACGCCATGTGGAACTGGGGCGAGGAGTATCAGGCAAAGAGTGGAAGCTGACCAAAAGGCAAGCCAGACCGCTGGAGCACTTCCGGCGGACTGGCTGTTTCTGCCCTCATGGGGTGTGGGGGAGGTCCCGGGAAAAGAGAGAAAACGGGCAAAGGCTCTGTTGTGCTTTCCCATGTGCCGTGGTAAGATGGCGAGGGAGGGATTGCTATGGAATACGAGTCCGCGCGGCACCTGCTGCACAGGAGCCGGTCCACCCAATGGTTCGGCACCGACCACACTGTGAACCTGTACCGGGGATGCTGCCACGGCTGTCTGTACTGCGACAGCCGCAGCGACTGCTACCGGGTGGGAGACTTTGACCGGGTGCGGGGAAAGCGAGATGCTCTGCGGATCCTGCGGGACGACCTGGCCCGGAAGGTCCGACCGGCCTTCATCAATATGGGAGCCATGAGTGACCCCTACAACCCCTTCGAGGGGGAGCTGCTGTTCACCCGGCACGCCTTGGAGCTCATAGACGCCTATGGCTGTGGGGTAGCGGTGGCCACGAAAAGCGATCTGATTACCCGGGACATCGACCTGCTGGGGGCCATTCAGGAACACGCCCCGGTGGTCTGCAAGCTCACCGTCACCACCACGGACGAGCCGCTGGCCGCCAGGCTGGAGCCCAACGCGCCCTCCCCGGCCAGGCGGCTGGAGGCGCTGAGGGCGCTGTCATCGGCGGGAATTTTTTCTGGAGCGCTGCTTATGCCGGTGCTCCCCTTTTTAGAGGACAGTGACGAGAATGTGCTGGCGGTGGTGGAGGGGGCGGCCCGGGCGGGGGCCCGGTTCATCTATCCGGCGTTCGGTGTCACCATGCGGCCGGGCCAGCGGGAATATTTTCTGGACGGGCTGGAGCGTGTCTTTCCCGGACAGGGGCTGAAGGCCCGGTATCTGAAGCGGTATGGGGATCGTTATCAGTGCGTCAGCCCCCGGGTCAAGCACCTGTGGAGCGTGTTTACCGGAGCCTGCCGGGAGCGGGGCATTCTATACGATATGAAATCCATCATCCGGGCGGCCACTCTGCGCTATGGCGACCGGCAGATGAGCTTTTTCCCGGAGGCGTGAAAGGGCTCCCCCGGGGGGACCGGGGGAGCCGGTATTGACATGGTTGAAGGGAGGGACGGAGAGATTTGGACTGGTCTGAGTGGAGGCAGCTGTTTCCCGACCGCATGGTGCGGCGGGGACTGGATTACTATGAAAAAGGACTGGTTGGGCAGCTGGAACAGGATGGAGACGCCGTCCGGGCCCTGGTGCGGGGGACGCGGGACTACCAGGTGGAGCTCGCGCTGGAAGGGACGCTGATCGCGGACTGGCGGTGCACCTGCCCCTATGGCGGGGACGGGACACCCTGTAAGCATCTGGCGGCGGTATTCTTTGCCCTGGAGCGGGGGAAGGCGCCGGAGCGGATCCGGCCGCTGGAAGCTCTGGTGGCCGGACTGACCGCCCGGCAGGCAAAAACGCTGCTGCTGCGTCTGGCACGGCAGACGCAGGCAACCGGCCAGTTGCGTGAGATGATCCGACAGCTGCCGGAGAGTGGAGAGAAATCCTAGTGAAATCGATGGGTGGGCTGGAATGCGGGAGGCTCTCTACGCCGGGAGATCGGGGGGTTCGGAACCGTCCTCTCCCTCGGGAGACACAGGTACCTGCCCTGGATCGGTGTATTGCAGGGGTGGGTTGATGGGGGTATCCTCAAAGAACTGGTCGTAGTACTCCTCATCCTGGATCAGGGGGCGACGATGCCGGGCGATGGCGGTGATGACCGGGTAGAGTACGATGGCGATCAGCCCGCCGGAAAAGCCGTTGTTGTATAGGTTCAGGCCGGCCACTGGATCTCCAGTCTGCAGTACCAGGGCGGAATGAATGAAGCCGGCCAGGATGCCGTAGGGCCAGCCGAAGTAGCCGGCGATGGGGGCAAGGGTGGTGCCGAACAGACCCGCCAGTTGGAGGGCGGGATAGTCCGGAGTTTGGTGGACGCCGTAGGCTCCCAGGGAGATGCCGATCATCACCGGGATGATGTTGCGCAGGTGCTTGCCGAAGGCGGAGAAGCCCATAATGGTAAAGATCCCGCCTAAGGTGGGTCCGTTCAGGTCCCCGCCCACGATCAGCACATAGAGGATGCCTACAATGCCGTTGACTCCGGTGTTCACCAGCACCGGGCCGGGTCCGAACATGCGCAGATAGTCG
>CAJLWS010000138.1 GCA_905210385.1 uncultured Eubacteriales bacterium
CGCTGCCGATACGGATGGTTTTCATGGCATAACTTCCTTTCTGCTTAAACCCCGTAAATTATCAGAGAGCCGAAAATATTAAACGGGATCAGAATAATCAAGAGAGGAAGTCCCACCAGCAAATAGTCCTTTGGCCGATAACCGCCGTTGAGCGCCACCGTCATACAGGGGGAGCCCAGGGGGGATGTCACCGCGCAGTTTACCATGAGCATGCTAGGGATGGCAATCGCCAATGGGGATATACCCAGGGATGCCGCCAAAGAGATACAGATCGGGGTGAACATGGCATTGGTCGCCGTGTTGGACATAACCTGGGTCAACACTCCGCCGATCGCGAGCACGACCAGCAGAACCAAGACGTAGGACGCATTTTCCCCTCCGCACAGGACCAGGATAAAATCTGCAACGTAGGCCGCGGTTCCGCTCTGGATCACTGCCGCCGCCACCACCAGGGCAAAGTTCAGCACCCACATGGTGTTCCAATCCACCGCTTTCAGCGCGGGGCCCGGCTTGGTGCAGCGCGTGATCCAGAGGATGGCCACACCGATAAACCCGATGATCTGGTTGTCCCCGATGTCCAGGATGAAGCAGATGATGCACCCCACCAGCACTGCCAGGGAGACCACCTTTTTCCACGTGGGGGCAGAGACGCGGTTGGTGGGCGCGGCGTTCTTGGTAATCTCTGTATCGTCAAAGTTGCAGACTTTGCGCATGATGTTATAGCCGAGGGTGGCAAAATAGATCGCGGTCACAATGACCAGGATGATGCTCAGCGGCGCCGCCGAGAAAAATCCCATGGTCTCCACGCCGGCCTCTTCCAGCGCGCCCTGGGTTGCCAGGTTCGGCGCGCCGCCGATCAGCGAAATGGATCCCCCTACTGTGGCCTCCGTGGCGACGCCCAGCAGCAGGTACTTTAGACGGAGATTGCCGTTGGACTTGAGGACAAGCGCGGCCAGCACCGGGATCAACATCACGACCAGCGCCGTGTTGGAGAGGAAGCCGGTTGCAATTCCCGAAAACATGCAGGTGACAAAGATGGCAAACCGCTGGTTGACCAGGATCTTCCCGCGGAACACCAGGTCACTGAGGTTTTGAATAATGCCTGTCTCCGTCAGAGCATCCACAATGAGCGACATTACAATGAGGAAAATGATCGTGCTTCCGCCGAAATTGGAATAGACGGAGCTGGGCGTCACGATCCCGCCAAACATCAGTGCGATTCCCGTCAGGGCCATTGTGGCGGGAAGGGGAATGATCTCTGTCAGCATCAGGACGAACATGACGACGATCGTAACCAGGGTAAAGATAATTTCAGGCGTCATATGAATTCACCTCTCCAACTCTATTGATTTGTGTTGATTCAAGCCCTTACCCGGTCCTTGGACCGGATCCCGGGATACCCGGTCATTTTGCGCGCTTTGTCACTTCCACAATCCCGTGGTCTCCATCCACTTTCACCCAGTCCCCCGTCTCGATCACCTCAATGGGATCCTTGTCCAGGCGGTCTACCACGGGGATGGTCACGCCATACAGCTCTGAGGAGAGAACCGCACCGGTTAAGATGATCAACTCCGTCTCCCGGTTGATAAAGGCCTTCGGGGCGTTGCCGCACCGCGTCGTGTCCAAAATCCAGGTCGCCGAAGACGTCGATCCCTTCCCCAGGGGGTAAACCAGCACCTTGTCCTTCACGCACTCGCCGCACACGGCCACGCGCACATCCACGATTTTACCCGTTGGGGGGTTGACCCCATGGGACCATACCAGGGATTCCTTGCTGACCAGGGCCTCGCCCTCTACCACGCCGGGGGCCAGCGCGCGCCCTTTCAGAATAATTTTTTCCGCCATTTCCATTCCCTCCTTACACAGCTTCCGTGACCGCCGCCACACAATCCTCCATGGACGCATACACCAGCTCTATTCCATGCTCCGAGGGGAGATAGCTGGCAAATTTGCCGGAATCCGTAATCAGCGTCTTGTATTTTCCGTTCCCCACCAAGGGCGAAATGACCAGGCAGGTCTGCACCATCATGCGCACGCCGGCCTGCTCCATTTTTTGGATGACGCCGGAGCGCTTGAGCATATTGTTGGTCTCAGCAGTCGTGAAGATCCAGATGTCCTTGCCAGGCTTCACCCGGCGCCCTTCCATCAGCTGGGCCAGTTTAGAGACCTCCTGCGTGGAGCTGTGGGGGCACCCTGTCACATACAGGTCGATCTCACCCGGATTTTTGGTGCACAGGGATTTTTCCGTCTGCGTCAGCATCTCCCGGGTGATGGTAAACTCATCCAGTGGCTCCCGCCCTTCAAACGGGTCGTTGTATAGCGCCTCGGGGGTCACGCCCACGGCGTGCCGCAGGGCCACGGACCCGCTGGAAGCCGCGGAGGCGCCCAGATACTTCAGGTTGTCATTGGTTGCGTTTTGCGGAATCCCATAGATTGCGGGAATATAGTTGCCCACCCGCTTGCCGAGGATAATGCCAATGGTGTTGTAGTCCAGGTCTTGGAGCGGGCCGGCATCCACATTAACCTTTACCTGGGCCTTGCGGTTCTCCGGGAAATAGAGGCCGAACTTGGGAATGCGGCCGGTGAGGGCCGCGCAGACCGCAAGGCCGGCCGGGGTGCGGTTCGTACGGGCGCCCAGAACAGAGTTTGCATAGCTGACCGCGGACGATTCGGCCCAGGCCACGTTCTGGCCCAGCCGGGGCACGCTTCCCTGAACATACGGTGTACAGGACCAGGCGTGGTACTCCCCCAGCTTCATCACGGATTCACACAGCTTCATCTGGTTTTCCGCATACTCCCTGTCATAGCCCATCTCTTCCCAGGTGTCAAAGGGGATGGACGCGGGATCCTGCGTCGTCGGGACACAGCACTTGCCGCCCATGCAGGCCAAGCGGCCCAGGTAGTCCCGGCCAGCAATGTGCAAAGAGCCGAAGTGAGCCATGGCCTGCACGGAAACAACCTCCACCAGTTCCTCCGCGCCCAGGGGTTCTCCAACCTTGACCATGATCTTCATGGCCAGCTGCTTTGCCTCTCCGTGCTTACCGTCCAGCATCTCTTGTTCATAGACAGTCAATTTCAGTGCCATCTGACAGTCACTCCTTCCAAATACGCGCTCAGGTTGATACGGCATCTATCCTGGTTAAATGCAAAATGAATGCCAAGTTTGTCATTGGGCAAACTATATACAGAAAACGCCGCAGTACGGCGGATTTGCAGCATTTTGCCCATCCGCGTCCTACGGCGCTTCCCCATCAGAAAGTTCTACTATTTTAGAATTTTACTTCGAACCTCTCTCCCTACATCGGCCTGAAACTCCATGCCGCTGCTTCAATTCTAAATTTTTTCATAGATTTCCAATATTTTAGAATATTCACTCCACCAATTTATTGTATAAGGTAGCCAAAGAGATGCCCAACTGCTGGGCTGTCCGCTTTTTCCCGGCCAGGTCCGACCCGTTTTGCAACAAAAGCTTGCGGATCTCCTCCCGCTCAAACTCCCGCACCCGCTGGGCCAGGGGGATCTCCTTCCCGTCGGCAGCAGGACGGGCAATATGCTCCGGCAGAGACTGCCGGACAATGGCCCCCTTGTCCGACAGGTAGGCGGAGAACTCCAGTACGTTGCGCAGCTCCCGCACGTTGCCCGGCCAATCGTGGGCGGTCAGGCAACCCAGCGCCTCCTGGGTGATAGTGATGGGCCGCTTGAGCTTCTGGGACAACTCCTGGAGGATCACCTGGGTAAGGGCGGGGATATCGTTCCGCCGCTCCCGCAGGGGCGGGATATGGATCTGGAAGGTAGACAGGCGGTAGTAGAGGTCCCTACGGAACTTCCCCTCCTCGATGTAGGCCTGCAGGTCAGCGTTGGAGGCGGAGATGAGGCGCACGTCCACCTCGATCTCCTCCACCCCGCCCACCGGGCGGATACGCCCCTCCTGGATGGCCCTGAGAAGCTTGGCCTGGAGGGAGTAGTCCATCTCGGACACCTCGTCCAGAAAGAGGGTGCCTCCGTTGGCCGCCTCGAACAGGCCCATCTTGCCCCCCTTTTTGGCCCCGGTGAACGCCCCCTCCACGTAGCCGAACAGCTCCGACTCCAGGGTATTGGCGTTGAAGTTGGCGCAGTTGATGGCCACGAACAGTTCGTTTTTCCGGGCGCTGGCATTGTGGATGGCCTGGGCGTACAGCTCCTTGCCTGTGCCGCTCTCCGAGGCCAGCAGCACCGTGGCGTCCGTCTCCGCCGCTTTCTGGGCCAGCGCCTTCACTGCCTGGACATTCTTCCCCACCGAAATGATGGAGTCGAAGGTGTACCGGGCGGAGTTGGCCTTATTCACCCGGCGGAGGAGCTGCTTGCTGCGCTTCTCAAACCGTTTCAGCTCGCTCTGGAAATCGTAGGCGTCCTTCAGAAAGGTGACCACCGACAAGCCGCCCACCACCTGGCCCTCCTGTCGGATGGGATACATATTGACGAAATAGATCTTGTCTTTCTTCTCCATCCGGGGGGCGTGAAGGACAGCCTGCCCCGTGGCCACCACCTCCGGCAACCGGGCCCCTGGCCGCAGTTCCCGGAGGATCCGCCCCTCCACCGGACCGATGTCTCCCCCCGCCTCCTGGTTGAGGAACTCCTGGTAG
>CAJLWS010000139.1 GCA_905210385.1 uncultured Eubacteriales bacterium
CCGGCTCCACCGTCCCCAGGGGGATACTGGTCTCGTCAGTGGGGGTGTAGCTCTGGGAAAACAGGCGGATCTCCTGGTCCAGCACCGGACCTGAGCTGTGGCCGGACAGGTTGAAGTAGCTGTGGTTGGTGAGGTTGCAGGGGGTGTCCTGATCCGAGCGTGCCTCATAGCGCAGCTCCAGGGCGGCCCCGTCCAGCCGGCAGGTCACCCGGACATGGAGATTTCCCGGGTACCCCTCCTCCCCGTCGGAGCTGGACAGGGCCAGCACCGCCCGGTCGCATGTGAGCTCCTCCACCTGCCACACCCGGTGGGAGAAGCCCACCAGCCCACCGTGGAGATGGTTGGGGCCGTTGTTCACCGCCAGGGTGTACTCCTTCCCGTTTAGGGAAAAGCGCCCCTTGGCGATGCGGTTGGCGCACCGGCCCACCACCGCCCCCAGGTAGCCGTCATACTTCAGGTAGTCCTCCAGGGTATCGTAGCCCAGCACCACGTCCACCCGGTTTCCATGCCCATCGGGCACCTCTAAGGTCTGCAGGGCGGCGCCGAGGGTGAGGATCTGGCAGCGCAGGGTGCCGTTGTCCAGGCCCAGCAGCTCCACCGGCTCCCCGGCAGGGGTAGCCCCAAAGGGGCGGCGGAAAGGTTGCGTCATCGTGAAAGCCTCCGTTTCCATTCGTTTTTTTCAGTCTACCAAACTCCCATCGAAAAGGCAAAGAAAACCGTTCTTTTCCCTTGCCAAAATTGCCCTCATATGATATCTTATTTTTAGTAAAAATTTCGGAGGGATTGACATGGCAACGTTAAAGGAGCTGGCGGACCGCACCGGGTACTCCCCGGCCACCATCTCCCGCATTCTGAACGGTGACCCCTCCCTGGCCGTTTCAGCGGAGACCCGGCGGAGGGTGCTGGAGGAGGCGGGACGCTTAAATTACACTGCAACCCGCAGCCGCCGTGGACGCACCCCAAAGAGCCTGCTCCGGGTTGGGATTGCGGAGATGCTCTCCCCGGTGGAGCAGCTGGATGACCCCTACTACCTCTACCTCAGCGGCTTTGTCCGTCAAGGTTGTCTGGATCGAAAATATACCTGCCTGTCCTTAGAGAGTCGTGGAGAGGGCTTCATCCCACCGGATGGTACTCCCCTGGACGGTATCGTAGCCATCGGCCTGTTCTCCCCCACCCAGATCGAGTCCCTGTCCACGCTCTCCCCCAATGTGGTCTTTGTGGACTCCTCCCCCTGGGAGAGTCGGTTTGACTCCGTGGTTCTGGGCTATGAGCTGGGCATCTCCCTGGCCCTGGAGCACCTCACGGGTCTAGGGCACCGGCATATCGGCTTTGTGGGTCCGGCGTATAAGCTGGATGACCGGAGACAGCGGGCTCCGGAAGTGCGCCGAGGGCTGTTCATCCGGCTGATGGAAGAACGGGGGCTGCTCCGGCGGGATCTGCTACTGGAGTGCCCCATGGAAGCGGATGCTGCCGCCCAGGCCGTGGGAAGCTTTCTGCACTCCAGTGTCTCTCTGCCCACTGCCCTTCTCTGCGCCAACGAAGACAGCGCCATCGGCACTCTCCGTGCCCTGCGAGAGGGCGGGCTGTCCGTGCCCGGCCGAATGTCAGTGATCTCCTTTAACGATACTCCCCGCTCCGCCCTGGTGGAGCCTCCCCTCACCTCGGTGTCCACCCATGTGGAAGAGATGGCCCGCACCTCCCTGCGCCTGTTGGCAGAGCGGGCGGCGCTTCCCGGTAAGGAACCCATCCGCACCCTCCCACTGAAGGTGGTTGTCCCCCCCTCCCTGACGGTGCGAGAGAGCAGCGGACCCGCACCATCCCAGTAAAAACACACAGAAATTACGCTGCGTTTCTGTGCACAGCGCCAAAGTTTGAAAAATAGAAAACTGGCCATTGAATTTTTAGTAAAAATTCGATATACTGGCCGCGAAAAAGAAATAGAGGTGATCTCCATGAGTACCTGTGAAATGTTACTTACATCCCTCCGCTCCGGCGCGCAGGACGGCGCGCTGGCCAGGCTATACGCCCTAGACGGCTCTTCAGACCGCTTGACCCAGGCCAGGCAGCGGGCCATTCGGGTGGTGGAAGGCTTCCAGCTGGCTTTTGACCCCAGCAGCCGGGCGGAAGTCGCCCTGTTCAGCGCCCCTGGCCGCACCGAGATCGGTGGCAACCATACCGATCATCAGCATGGCCGGGTGTTAGCCGCTGCAGTAGATCTGGATTTCCTGGCCTGCGCCGCTCCCAACGGCACCAATGTCATCCGTTTTCAGTCGGAGGGTTGGCCTCTCGTAGAGGTGACACTGGACAGCCTGGAGCCTCTGGAGGAGGAGCGTGAGTCCACTGCCGCCCTGGTGCGGGGGATGGCGGCCCAGGCCGCCGGGATGGGCTACCCCGTCTCCGGCTTTGACGCCTACGCCGTGTCCGACGTGCTGCCTGGCTCTGGCCTGTCCTCCTCGGCGGCCTGCGAGGTACTGCTGGGAGTCATCGCCAACCACCTGTTCTGCCGGGATGAGCTGGATCCGGTGGCCATCGCCAAGATGGGTCAGAAGGCGGAGAACCTCTACTTCGGCAAGCAGAGTGGCCTGATGGACCAGACCGCCTCCTCGGTGGGAGGCGCAGTGGCCATCGACTTCGCCGACCCCTCTGCCCCGGCGGTACGCTCGGTGGCGGTGGACCTAAATGCCCTGGGCTACGCGCTGTGCATCGTGGACTCTGGGGCCAGTCACGCCGCCCTTACCGGGGAGTACGACTCCATTCCCCGGGAAATGCGGTCAGTGGCCGCATTCTTCGGCAAGCAGGTTCTCCGGGAAGTGGACGAGGGCCAGGTGCTGGCCAGTCTGCCCCAGCTGCGGAAAGCGGTGGGCGACCGCGCCGTGCTGCGGGCTCTCCACTTCTTTTCCGACAACCAGTGGGCAGGCCAGGAGGCCGACGCTCTGGAGCGCAAGGATATGGACGCCTTCCTATCCCTGGTGCGGCGCTCCGGCCTCTCCTCCTGGACACTGCTCCAGGACATTACACCCACGGGCGCCGTGGAGGAACAGGCCATGGCCGTGGCCCTGGCAGCGGCGGAGCGGGCGTTGGACGGCCGGGGAGCCTGCCGGGTGCATGGGGGCGGTTTTGCCGGCACCATCCAGGCCTTTGTCCCCCTGGACATCCTGTCCGGCTTCCAGGCCCAAATGGAAAATATCCTGGGCCAGGGCAGCTGCCATGTACTGTCCATCCGTCCCGTGGGCGGGACAGTTCTGTGTTCATAGACGGATGCAGATCAGGAAAGGAGCGCTGAACAATGGCAATTTTAGTTTTAGGCGGCGCCGGTTACATTGGCTCCCACACGGTATATGAACTCATTGACACCGGCAGGGACGTGGTGGTGGCAGACAACCTGCTCACCGGTTTCCGGGCTGCCGTCCACCCCAAAGCTCGCTTTTACCAGCTGGACATCCGGGACCGGGCCGCTCTGGACGTGCTGTTCCAGGCCGAGCACATCGACGGAGTCATCCACTTCGCCGCCTCTTCCCAAGTGGGAGAATCCATGTCCAACCCATTGAAATACTATGACAACAACCTCTATGGCACCATGGTGCTCCTGAACGCCATGGTGGCCCATGGGGTGGATAAGATCGTATTTTCCTCCACCGCTGCCACCTATGGCGAGCCGGAGCGGGTACCCATCCTGGAAACGGACCGCACCGTTCCCACCAACTGCTACGGCCAGACCAAGCTGTCTATGGAACAGATGATGAGCTGGGTGTCCCACGCCCACGGCCTGCGGTATGTGGCTCTGCGGTACTTCAACGCCGCTGGCGCTCATCCCTCCGGAACCATCGGTGAGGCACACAATCCGGAGACCCATCTCATTCCTATCATCCTCCAGGTGCCCAACGGGCAGCGGGACAAGGTGTCCATCTTCGGGGATGACTATCCCACCCGGGACGGCACCTGCGTACGGGACTACATCCATGTCACCGACCTGGCCCAGGCCCATATCCTAGCCCTGGACTATCTTCTGAATGGTGGAGAGAACAACGTGTTCAACCTGGGCAATGGAGTGGGCTTCACCAACCGGGAGGTGGTAGAGGTGGCCCGCTCCATCACCGGCCACCCCATCCCGGCAGAAATCGCCCCCCGCCGGGCGGGGGACCCGGCCCAGCTGGTGGCCTCCTCGGAGAAAGCCAGAACCGTGCTGGGCTGGAATCCCCAATATGCGGACCTGAACACCATTGTGGCCACCGCCTGGAAGTGGCACCAGAGCCACCCCCACGGATTTGAGGAGGTTTAAGCTATGATTGACGAAGCCGTATCCAAACTGGCCGCCTACGCCCTGCGCACGGGGCTCATTGCGGAGTGCGAGTACACCTGGGCCGTCAACACCATTCTGGACGCCCTGAAGCTGGACAGCTACACCGACCCCGGAAAGGACTGGGGGGAGATCGACCTGGCGGCTGTGCTGGACGAGCTGCTGGACGACGCCTATGCCCGCGGCGTGCTCACCGAGAACTCCGTGGTGTACCGGGACCTGTTCGACACCGAGCTCATGGGCCGGCTCCCCCCGCGCCACGTCCAGGTGATCGAGAAGTTC
>CAJLWS010000140.1 GCA_905210385.1 uncultured Eubacteriales bacterium
CCCTGCGGGACCAGCTGAAGAGCGCCATGGACGTGGGGGACTTCGTGTTCCTTGGCAACAGCGCCATGGTAGAGGGCGGCTGGGACGGCCGGGAGCTGACCCTGTGGGCGTGCAACGACTTCATCCGGGACCGGGTGAACCAGCCCGCCGTCACCGGGGCGGTGGCCCGGATGGCCCAGCGGCTCATGGGCGGCCCGGTCCGGGTGGCGGTCCGGGTGGGAAAGGCCCCGGAGGACGGCCCGAAGGACGCGGTTCCAGCGGAGGAGGAGCCCGACGCCCTGGAGGCGTTTTTGAGCGGCAGCCAGGGCAATGTAACGGTGGACTGACCATTTGAACAAGGAGGATGGGAATATGGCAAAGGGATTCAACAGCCGGGGCATGGGCGGCGTGGGCGGCAACATGAACAGCATGCTCCGCCAGGCCCAGAAGATGCAGCAGGACATGATGAAGGCCCAGGAGGAGCTGGAGAGCAAGACCTATGAGGCCGCCGCCGGCGGCGGCGTGGTGACCGCGGTGGTGTCCGGCAAGAAGGAGCTGACCCAGGTGACCATCGACCCCGAGGCAGTGGACCCGGACGATGTGGAGATGCTCCAAGATCTAATTGTGGCGGCGGTGAACGAGGCTATGCGCAAGGCCACGGAGGATGCGGCCAGCTCTATGAGCCGTCTGACAGGCGGGCTGAACCTGCCATTCTAAAGCAGAAACGAAGGTTGGTGACGGCCGCCGCAGACGGGTGCGGCGGCTGTTTTCCCATTCTCTCGGTTCTGCCGGGAGAGGAGAACTGGGAAAGGAGGTACGCACCGTGTTTAACAGCACCCTGTGCTATCTGGAGAATGACCGGGGGGAGTACCTGATGCTCCACCGAGTGAAGAAGAAGCACGATGTGAATCAGGACAAGTGGATCGGCGTGGGCGGCAAGTTCGAGGACGGGGAGAGTCCCGATGAGTGCCTGCTCCGAGAGGTGCGGGAGGAGACGGGGCTGACCCTCACCCGCTATCGCTTTCGAGGCGTGGTCACCTTCCTCACCGATGGAGGCTGGGAGGGGGAGTACATGTACCTCTTCACCGCCGATGGCTGGGAAGGGGAACTGAATCGGGATTGCGCCGAGGGAGAGCTGGAGTGGGTGTCCAAGGACCAGGTGGCCCGGCTGCCCATCTGGGAGGGGGACCAGATCTTCCTGGACCTGCTGGCCGGGGAGCACCCCGCTTTCCTGCTCACCCTGGAATACGCCGGCGGCAAGCTGATCCGGGCGGTGCTGGACGGGAAGCGCCTGCCCACAGGAGAGGAGGGACGGGCATGACCGATCGGGAACAGCTCCAGGAATGGATCGACCAGAGCGAAAATATCGTCTTCTTCGGCGGGGCGGGGGTGAGCACCGAATCCGGGATAAAAGACTTCCGCAGTGTGGATGGACTGTATCACCAGAAGTATGACTACCCCCCGGAGACGATCCTAAGTCACAGCTTTTTTATGGACAGGCCGGAGGAATTTTACCGCTTTTACCGCTCCAAGATGCTCTGCCCGGACGCCCGGCCCAACGCCGCCCATTTCAAGCTGGCCCAACTGGAGCGGGCGGGCAAGCTCAAGGCGGTGGTCACCCAGAATATCGACAGCCTGCACCAAAAGGCGGGCAGCCGGGTGGTCTATGAGCTCCACGGCTCCACCGCCCGGAACTACTGCATGAAGTGCCGTCACTTCTATGGCGAGGACTTCATCGCCCGGTCGGAGGGGGTACCCCGGTGCCCGGTGTGCGGCGGCATCGTCAAACCCGATGTGGTGCTCTATGAGGAGAGCCTGGACCAGGAGACGGTGGAGGCCTCGGTGCTGGCCATCGGCCGGGCGAATATGCTCATCGTAGGGGGTACCTCCCTGACGGTGTACCCGGCGGCGGGGTTGCTGCAGTTTTACCGGGGGAGTAGACTGGTGCTCATCAATCGGGACGCCACCCCCTACGACGGCCGGGCGGACCTGGTGATCCACGACTCCATCGGCAAGGTGCTGGGATCCGTCCGGGTAGCAGGGGACCCCGCCTGACGGGGGAGAGCGGGCGAGCCCTCTCATGGCTCGGTTTTCCTTTGGAAAAGTGAGCAGCTCCCTGGAAATGGCTTGCTTTTCCAGGGAAAAACCAGTATAATGGCTCTCAAGACGGTACACAACAGAAAGGATGAGCGAAGTGATCGCCCAGGAGCGGGAATTTCATATCAATTGTAGGGCCGGAGATGTGGGCCGATACTGCCTGCTGCCCGGAGATCCGGGCCGCAGCGAGAAGATCGCCAAATACTTTGACGACCCGGTCCACGTGGCCACGAATCGGGAGTTCGTGACCTACACCGGAACCTTGCTGGGGGAGAAGGTGAGCGTGGTGTCCACCGGCGTTGGCGGTCCCTCCGCCTCTATCGCCATGGAGGAGTTGGCCAACATCGGGGTGGATACCTTTATTCGAGTAGGTACCTGCGGGGGTATCAAGCTGGACGTGAAGAGCGGCGACCTGGTGGTGGCCACCGGCGCGGTGCGCATGGAGGGCACCAGCCGGGAGTACGCCCCCATCGAGTTCCCCGCTGTGGCGGATTTTGAGGTACTCACCGCCCTGGTGGACGCGGCCAAGGCCTCGGGCCGGGGCTGGCACGCTGGGGTGGTCCAGTGCAAGGACTCCTTCTACGGCCAGCACAGCCCGGAGCGGATGCCGGTGTCCTATGAGCTGCTGAACAAGTGGGAGGCCTGGAAGCGCTTGGGGGTGCTGGCCTCCGAGATGGAGTCGGCCGCCCTGTTCACTGTTGCGGCAGCCCGGGGGGTGCGGTGCGGGTCCATCTTCCACGTGATCTGGAACCAGGAGCGCAACGCCGCGGGGCTGGATCAGACCCGGGACGAGGATACGGACTCCGCCATCCGGTCCGGCATCGAGGCGGTTAAGCTACTCATTCAGCGAGATCGAGAAGGCAGGTAATACAGGACAAAACAGGATGCGCGCACCGCGGCGCGGGGCCGGAGGGCGCAGACATGGAGAGGAGCAAATCGACAAATGCCAAGGGTGGCCGTTGTGACGGACAGCAACAGCGGAATTACCGTGGAGGAGGGCAGGCAGCTGGGGGTGGAAGTGGTTCCCATGCCCGTCCTGATTGATGGGAAGATCTACTATGAAGGGGTAGACCTAACCCAGGAGGAATTCTATCAGAAACAGGTTTCCGGCGCGGATATCGCAACCTCCCAGCCGGCCCCAGGCGATGTGATCGCCGTGTGGAAGAAGGCGTTGGAGGGGCATGACCAGTTGGTGTATATTCCTATGTCCGCTGGGCTTTCCGCCTCCTGTGCCACGGCCCAGATGCTTGCGGAGAACTTCGACGGCCGGGTGCAGGTAGCGGACAACCGCCGCATCTCAGTGACCCAGCGGTACTCCGTGCTGGATGCCTTAGCCATGACTCAGACAGGTATGGACGCCGCCCAGATCCGCCAGATCTTAGAGGAGCAGGGGGACGACTCCTGCATCTATATCTCGGTGGACACCCTGAAGTATCTGCGCAAGGGTGGCCGTGTCACTGGGGCGGAGGCTATTGCGGGCACCATGCTGAACATCAAGCCGGTGCTGGAAATCCGGGGGGAGAAGCTCACCCCCGTGGGCAAGGTCAGGGGGATGAAGGCGGCCCGGAAGCTCATGATCCAGAAGGTGCGGGAGGACGTGGAGGGCCGGCTGAAGCCCCTGTGGGACAGCGGGCATCTGGCGGTGAAGATGGCCTATAGCCAGATCTCTACCGAACTGCGGGAGGAGTGGCGGGAGGAGATCCACGCCGCATTCCCGGAAATGGATACCATTGAGGGCGAGCCCCTCACGCTGTCCATCGCCTGCCACACCGGGCCGGGGGCCCTGGGCGTGGGGGCGGTGCGAATTTAACAGGCAAAGCAAGAGCGCCGCGACAAAATTGCGGCGCTCTTTTCCTGTCCCGATGCGTTTTCTCTAAGACGGCCCCTCTTGCGGTGCTGATGACCATTTTCGCGTACCGGGCTAAAAACGGGCCTGCTGTCTCCCCATGGGCCAGCGGTCCATGGGGCCCGGAAGAGCATCAGCATGCTCGGCGGAAGTGAATTCCGTCTCTGAGGCCAGTCCCGCCTTGGAGAAACCGGCCGTGCGCGCTGACGCGCGGGGCAAGGTCAAGACCGAGGGAAGACTTATTCCAGCACCGCGCCCCTCGCAGCGCTGGTTACCATTTTTGCATATCGAGCTAAGTACCCGGTTTTGACCTTGGGCTCGGGGCAAGTCCAAACGGCCTTCCGGGCGGCCAGGGTGCCCTCGTCCACCTTCAGGGTGATGGTGTTGGCGGGGATGTCGATGGAGATGAGGTCGCCGTCCTCAACGAGGGCGATGGGTCCGCCCTGGGCGGCCTCCGGGCACACATGGCCGATGGCCGCTCCCCGGGTGGCGCCGGAGAACCGGCCGTCGGTGATGAGGGCCACCGACTCTCCCAGCCCCATGCCCACGATGGCGGAGGTGGGGTTGAGCATCTCCCGCATGCCGGGGCCGCCCTTGGGGCCCTCGTAGCGGATGACCACCACGTCGCCGTCCACAATCTTTCCGCCCATAA
>CAJLWS010000141.1 GCA_905210385.1 uncultured Eubacteriales bacterium
TGCTTCCTGGACTCCATCTCCGCCCTGGGCCTGCCCGGGGACGGGGTGGGCCTGAACTACCACTACGGCCTGTTCCGCCAGGTGCTCTCAGACAACCGCCAGAAGGAGCTGCCCAACCCCTGGATCGAGGGGGACAGCTGGCTGATCCCCACAGGGGTGTCCTTCACCGTCCCCTTCGGCTCCGGCCCCCTGAAGGCGGTGCTGTGGGACATCGCCGTCCCCGGCGCCCACCGGGACACCGCCAACCGGCTGCACCTGTTCGACGTGGAGCAGCCCGCCCCCGCCCCGGAGGACGACATCGACTTTGACAAGACGGACATCGCCCACTGCCTGACCAGCTTCCTCTACCCCGACGACAGCGATGAGGACGGCCGGCTACTGCGGGTGTACCGGCAGTACTTCATGGTGTCCGCCGGCGCCCAGCTCATCCTGAAGGAGCTGGACGAGCGGGGGGTGGATCCCCGGCAGCTGTGCGACCACGTGGCCATCCAGATCAACGACACCCACCCCTCCATGGTCATCCCCGAGCTGACCCGGCTGCTGCTGGAGCGGGGGCTGACCATGGACGAGGCCCTCCACCAGGTGGCCCACGCCTGCGCCTACACCAATCACACCATCCTGGCCGAGGCCCTGGAGAAATGGCCCATGGCCTACATCCGGAAGGTGGCCCCCCAGCTGGAGCCCATCCTCCGGGAGCTGGACCGCCGGGCCGAGGCGGTCTTCCCCGACCCCAAGCTGGCCATCATCGACGGGAAGGACACCGTCCACATGGCCCACCTGGACATCCACTACAGCTACTCGGTGAACGGCGTGGCCGCCCTGCACACCCAGATCCTGTGCAAGTCCGAGCTGAAGCCCTTCGCCGACGTCTACCCCCACAAGTTCAACAACAAGACCAACGGCATCACCCTGCGCCGCTGGCTGGAGGCGTGCAACCCCCAGCTGGCCCGACTCATCGACCAGTGCGCGGGCCCCGAGTGGCGTACCGACGCCAACCGCCTGGAAAAGCTGCTGGACTTCGCCGGGGACGGCCAGGTGCTCCGCCGCCTGCTGGAGATCAAGCGGGAGAACAAGGAGGCCCTGTGCCGGGCGCTGAAGGACCACCAGGGCATCGTGCTGGACCCCGAGTCTCTCTTCGACATCCAGGTCAAGCGCCTGCACGAGTACAAGCGCCAGCAGATGAACGCCCTGTACGTCATCCGCAAGTACCTGGAGATCAAGGCCGGCCACCTGCCCCCCCGGCCCATCACCGTCCTCTTCGGGGCCAAGGCCGCCCCCGCCTACGTGATGGCCAAGCGGATCATCCACCTGATCCTGTGCCTGAGCCGGCTCATCGAGGCCGACCCCCAGGTGCGCCCCTGGCTGCGGGTGGTGATGGTGGAGAACTACAACGTCACCTGGGCCGAGCGGCTCATCCCCGCCTGCGACCTGTCCGAGCAGATCTCCCTGGCCTCCAAGGAGGCCAGCGGCACCGGCAACATGAAGTTCATGGCCAACGGCGCCGTCACCATCGGCACCATGGACGGGGCCAACGTGGAAATCGCCCAGCTGGTGGGGGGCGAGAACATCTACACCTTCGGCGCCTCCAGCGACCACGTCATCGGCCTGTACGCCCACAACGGCTACCACCCCTGGCAGTACTACCAGCGCTCCGCCGTCAAGCCCCTGGTGGACTTTCTCATCTCCCCCCAGCTGCTGGCCATCGGCGACGAGGCCGACCTGCGGGCCCTGTGGGAAGACATGAAGGGCAAGGATTACTTCATGGCCCTGCTGGACGTGGAGGACTATATCGCCGCCCGGGACCGGGCCGTGCTGGACTATGGCAACCGCTCCGCCTGGGCCCGGAAGGCCCTGGTGAACATCGCCAAGAGCGGCTACTTCTCCAGCGACCGCACCATCGCCCAGTACAACCAGGACATCTGGCACCTGGGCTGAGCCCCCTTAAACACAGACCGCCCGCCCCTTCCGGCCGGAAGGGGCGGGCGTCTTTCTCGTTCCCAATTTGCGGGCCGGTCAGCTTTATTTTTTGCACAAAATAGAAAAAATTTCTTTACTTTTCCTATTTTTTCTGGTATACTTTACCCATCAAGATCTGGAGGTGTCGCCCATGGCTTACAGGTATGGGCGGCGGTTCCCCCTGGGCGGGGACTGACCGCTCCCATTCTTTGACCGCCCCGAGAAGGCGGCCACGCAAGGCAGATATCCAGGCAATGTACAAAGTCCATATACTTTGCGCGAGCTGAATATTATGAAGCGAGTTTCCAAACTTCTCTCCGTTATCCTCGTGTTTGCCCTGTGTTTTGCCCTATCCTCCCCCGCCCTTGCCATGAGCATTGAACCTGCGCCCACTGTGGTGTCCAGCACGGACACAGTGCTGGAGAAAACCGGAGGTAGCATACTTGTCCTTCACAGTGAGGACTTGAGCAATGGGGATGCCCGAATCTCCATGCTGGAAGGTGGGGAGGTGGTGTCGTCAACCTATGTTGATCGCTCTGCATCTCAGCTAATTTGGGAACAATATAATGCCAATAATGTTGTTATGCGGGAAGTGAAAATTGTGTCACAGGCAGTCCAACTGCCAAATATAGAGCCTCAAGCAATGACACAATGGATTACTGTTGGCGATGTCCGTTACAACCACTATGTGCAGGATGCGCTTTTGGCTATTCCAAGAATAACCTGGAGTTATCGGTCTGAAGTTAATGAATCTGGCTCGTTTAACATCGGCGGACGGTATCGCGATATAACTACTGTTGTCGCATTTTTAGCATCACTTTTATTTATTCCTGCAAGTGCAGCATCAGCAATCTTTTTGCAAGTCCTTACAAATTTAGATACAGCGGCCACAACCGGGTTGAGGTTCGAAGCTGGCCTGTTTGAATCAGTTAGGAGGGACACGCCCATGCATGGAGAAAAGCAGAGCGGCCAAGCCGCCGCCGGGAAAAGAATCGCCTACTTTGGAGTTTCCCTCTTTCTATTCCTGACGTTACTGGTGATTGTCCTGCTGCGCACGTTCGGGGTAATCGCCGGTGGGCCGGTGCCCTGGTACCTGTGGGTATCTATTCTATTGGGCATCGTCTCCAGCTTGTACAGCCTAATGGCCAAAAACCTCTCCCCCCGCAATCAACGGATCCTTACGGGCTTCCTCCTTGTCCTGTATGGAGGACTGCTTTTATATCGCTTCTGTTTTCGGGATGGCATCCCGGATCTGGGGAGTGATCGTTTTCGAATGTTTGCTATTCTGGCTGTGGTGCTTGTGGTGGTAATCCCCCTCGTCTTTGTCCAGGACAAGATCGGTCTGGAAGAGGAGGAACTGCGGAAGAAGCGGCGGGAGGAAAAGCTGGCCGAGCTGCGCCGCTCCATGGCCCCCACCAAACAGGAGGATGGGCAGAGCGTCTCCAACAGAGCCGCCCAGGATGCCTCCGATGGGCAGCAGTCCCCGCCGTGACGCCTGTCCGCGCCAAAACGCGCGCCCGCCCTTCCCAATCGGGAGGGGCGGGCGTTTTTTGTCCTTGGATTCCGGGTCCGGTCAGCCCTCCGTCACCACGAAGCTCTCCGCCATGGCGATGAGCACCGCCGGGTCCGCCGCCGCCTCCGGGGCCCAGTCCATCTGGGAGGGCTCCCAGCTCAGGTCCAGCCGCCAGATCCCGTCCTGGGCCAGATGGAAGTACACCCGGTGGGCGGTGGAGTACCCGTCCTGATACGCCTCCTGGAGCTCCCACACCAAGCCGGCGCCGTCCACCGCCGTGTAGCCCATGTTCCGCAGGTTTTCCCGCTCCCACTCCAGAGGGGTCTCCATCCAGCTCACGCCCAGGGTGGCGCCGCTCAGCGGGGAGTTCCACTGCCAGTACCCCTGGGAGCCATCCCCCTGCAGATCCCACCAGAAGGGGTCCCCGCAGGGGATCATCAGGCTCCAGCCCTCCCCCTCAAAGCGCCGGGCCGGATAGCTGTCGTACCCCGCCTGGCGCAGCTGGGGCAGGCGGTCGATCCAGTCCTCCACATAGCGGGGCTGGTCCAGCCCCTGCTCGGTCACGTACCAGTCGTGGAGGGCCTGCCCCTCGTTCTCATACCAGATGCCCCAGCCCTCCAGGGAGCTGTGCTCCCGCAGCACGTCGTAGCTGCCGTCGTCATAGCGCAGCAGGATGGCCATCTCCGGCTGGGAGCCCAGGGTGTACCACCCGTCCCGGCCGGCTACCCCGTCCGCCTCCACGGTCTGCACCCCCGCCTGGTCCAGCTGCACCTGATAGGAGAACTGCCAGGTCTCCAGCGTCCCCTCCGGGGCCAGGCCGTCCACTTGGGCAGCCCGGGTCAGGGAGGTCAGCCGCGCCTGGGCCACCGGGACGGTGGAGGTGCCCCCCTGGGGATTCTCATAGGAGACGGACTGGATGAGGGGGAGAATCTGGTTCACATAGTCCTCCGCGTCGGCATACCTCCCCGACGGCGCTTCCCCGCTGGGCTCCTGGGAGGCTGCCCCCGCCGGATTGGCCGCGCAGGCCGCCCCCACCGCCAGGCAGGCCACGGCGGCAG
>CAJLWS010000142.1 GCA_905210385.1 uncultured Eubacteriales bacterium
CCCCCAAAGACCCCAACCGGAGACCCAGCTCATACATCCGCCGGCCCTGCTGCATCCGATGTTCCATACGCGCATACCTCCTGTTTTCAGGAAGTATACCCATCCCAGCGGCCTATGATTCCCGGCGCTGGTATTGCCGCAGCAGGACCTCCAGCCGCTGCCGGAACTCCTGGGCAGCCCACTGGGGGTAGAGCACCTCCACCCCATCCCCCAGGCCGAACAGCCAGCCCCAGAAGGGTGGGCTGACCACCAGCTCCACGGTGACAGTGAAGAAATCCTCCCCGTCGGGGATCAGGATGGCGTCCTGGCCGAACCGGTCCAGCACCACCCCGGCCAGGGAGGCGGCGCACCGCAGGGTGAGGCGGCACGCCCGCCCGGCATACATGCCGAAGTGCCGCCGGGCATAGCCCTCGGGGTCCCACTCCTTCCGATCGCTGCCGGGGATAGCGGTGATTACGATGCCGTCCATCTTATCCACCCGGTAGTGGCGCAGGTCCTGCCGGAGCTCGTCCCAGCCCGCCAGGTAGTAGTTCTCGCTGTCCCAGATCAGCCCGAAGGGGGTGACCCGGTACCGCTCCCCGTCCCGGCGGTAGACCTTCTGCTTGCGCATGTTGTACTCAAAATAGCGGAAGGTGACCTCCCGGTTGACGGCAATGGCGGTGTGCAGTTTGTCCACATTGTAGAAGATGTGCTCGTTCATGGTCTTGGCCCGCCGGTCCACATAGACCTGGCGCTGGAGCTGCCGGGCCTGGTGGACGGAGGCCAGGGACTCCAGCTTGTGGATGAGGGCGTCGCTCTTGCGCTGGGTGAGAAACCGGCTGGAGGCCACCGCGTCCACCAGCAGCTTCAGCTCGGCCAGCTCGAACTCCCGCTGGCCCACGAACCAGCCTCCATTCCGGCCCTTGCGCAGCTGCACGTCCAGTCCCAGCTGGCGCAGCTGCTCCATGTCGTCATAGATGCTCTTGCGCTCCGCCGTGATATCCCACTTGCCCAGCTCCTCCAGCAGCTGGGTGGTGGAGATGGGGTGTTCCTCATCGCTGCTGCGCAGCAGGAAGCCGGCGATGACCGGCAGCTTCTTTTTCTGATTGGCGGCTCTGGCCATACAATCCCTCCTCGAACTTAGTACCTCTGAGTATACCGGGGAATTGGTACGATATTTTGGACTTATTATAGCATGGGAAATGGGGCTGGCGCAAGGAGGAGCGAGGGAGCAGGAAAAACCAGAGGGCGTCCCGGCCATGAACGGGACGCCCTCTGGGAAGGGATCGCATGAGAGAAAACCCGCGCGGGGGAGGGAAGAACGGGGGTCAGAAAAAGGCGGCATCCCCCTTGGGATAACCCTCCCCCTGCCACAGGTACTGGTCGGTGCCGTGACTGGCGTTGTAGCGCTCCACCACCTCCAGGGCCAGGTCGGGCCAGTCGCTGATGAGGCCGGTGACTCCCATCTGTAAATACTGCTCCATTTTATCCGTATCGTATACCGTCCAGACGTACACCGGCAGGCCCCACTCCCGGGCTTGGGTGACCAGCTGGTTGCTCACCAGGTTCTCCTCCACGGCCAGAAAGTCGATGTCATACTGCCAGATGGTGGCGTCGATGTCTCCGGCACTGGCATAGGCGCAGTAGCCCACCCACCAGTCGGGGTGGGCCTCATGGATGGCGGTCAGGCAGGGGTAGTCCAGGGACATGAACATGGCCCGTTCCCCGAAGTCATATTCCTCTACCAGTTCCAGAATGGCCCGGGCCAAGGCCTCCCCCTGGCCGGACTCCGGCTTGAGCTCGATGAGCAGACCGATGCCGCCGCTGTCGGCCAGGCAGAACTGGATGAGCTCCTCCAGGGAGGCCACAGTGCCGGAGGAGGCGTAGCTGGAGAGGTCCTGGAGGGGCAGGACCCGCAGCTCCTCCCAGGTCAGGTCGGACACGTTGACCAGCTGCCCGGCCAGCCGCCACAGGTTGGCGTCGTGAACCGCCACGGGCACCCCGTCGGCGGTGAGCTGGATGTCCACCTCGGCGTAGTCCGCGCCAAGATCCGCCGCTGCCTCCACTGCGGGCAGGGTGTTCTCCACACCATAAATGCTTCCCCGGTGGCCCATGACGATGGGGGCCTGGAGCAGGGGCGGCTGATAGCAGTTGACGGCCAGGTAGCCCACCAGCAGAAGGCATACCACTCCGGCCGCCGCCTTCCACCGCTTTTTGGCCCACAGCCGTCTCCCGGCGGCTTTCCAGCTGGCCCACCGCTTGGAGCAGATGGCCAGAATAATCCGGCTGTCCTCCCCCCAGGGGGCCTCCAGGGGGATGCGCAGGTTCTCCTTGGCCAAAAGCCAGGAGAGGATAAGGTACAGGCAGAGGGCCATGGCCACGGTCTGGAGCAGGGTGGTTGCCAGCCAGTAGCAAAGATCGATGCGGAAGGCCTCGGAGTAGACCAGGTATTTGAGAAAATACCGGTCGAAATCCGTGTTGGCCAGGGTGTTGCGCCGCCAGTACCGGGCCAGCTCCGAATCCCCCAGCACCCAGGCGGCCAGACCGGCCAGCAGCACGGCCCACCGCCTGAGGCCCAGTCGCCGAAAGCAGCCCAGGCCGCTCTTGACTGCCTGGCCGAACCGTTCCCCCCGTAAGGACATGAATATGGGCACAAAGAACAGCAGCAGATACAGCCCGTAGCAGGCGACGTAGATGGCGATCATGCCTACGATGCCGATGGCGGAGTTCTGCATCTCCCCCAAAATGAACCAGGGAATGGTGAGGGAGGGCACCAGGGAATGGAAGTAGACCACCTGCACCAGGGGCAGGAGCAGCAGGTAGTACAGGGAACCGGGCAGGACGGACCAGCCCCCCATGGCCCCCAGGGACCACAGGGCGTGCTTCATCACCTGACGGATGGTAAACGTCTCTCCCTGGCGGGACAGGGCCACCAGCCGGATGACCACGCTCAGCTCATAGAAGGCCAGCAGCCCGGCGGCGAAGAACAGGGCCAGGAAGATGAGGCCGCCCTTCAGGTTCAAGAAGGTGCCCAGCACATTGGCATTGAAGGACACCCCCACCGAGGACACATAGGTCTGGTAGATCTGGTCGAACAGGGGGCTGATGATGACCAGGGTCAGGAGTTTCCAAACGAACTCAAATTTCAGCACGCTCCAGACCGCTCGTTTCAGGTTCATTTTCTCCACCTCTCGCGGTAAAATCCAAGTTGGAATGATAGCACGTTTTGGAGATGGGCGCAAGAGAGGGCTGAGCTCTCCCAAAGCTCCGCGAAAAAACGCGATTAGGGTTTCGCCGCCAGCCTGAACTATCACAGGAGCAGGGAAAGGGGAAGCCGCCCGGTTGGGCGGCTTCCCTTTTGGGTTCCTTTACTTGATGGCCTTGCTGTCCACTTCGTCCTTCAGCAGGGCGGCGAACTGCTCCAGGCTCATGCCGCCCAGGTCCTCGCCGGTGCGGTGCCGGGGGGAGACAGTGGCGTTCTCCATGTCCCGGTCGCCCACCACCAGCATATAGGGCACCTTCTCCAAGGTTGCCTCCCGAATTTTTTTGCCGATCTTCTCGCTGCGGTGGTCCACCTCCACCCGGAAGCCCATGCCGTCCAGTTGGGCGGCCACGGAATCGGCGTACTCCGCCGCCCGGTCAGTGACGGGCAACACCTTAACCTGGACGGGGGCCAGCCAGGCGGGGAAGGCGCCGGCAAAGTGCTCGGTGATGACGCCGATGAACCGCTCGATGCTCCCCAGCACCACCCGGTGGATCATGACAGGACGGTGCTTCTCGCCATCCTCGCCGGTGTACTCCAACTCGAACCGCTCGGGCAGCTGGGAGTCTAGCTGGATGGTGCCACACTGCCAGGTACGGCCCAGGGAGTCGGACAGGTGGAAGTCCAGCTTGGGGCCGTAGAAGGCGCCATCCCCCTCGTTGATAACGAACTCCTTGCCCATATCAGTGATGGCGTTCTTCAGGATGTCCTGGTTGTGTTCCCACTCCTCCACAGTGCCGATGTGGTCCTCGGGCATGGTGGACAGCTCGATGGTGTAGGTCAGGCCGAAGGTGGAGTACACCTCGTCAAACAGGCGGACGGTCTCCTGGATTACATCCTTCAACTGATCCGGGGTCATGAACAGGTGGGCGTCGTCCTGGCTGAAGCAGCGCACCCGGAACAGGCCGTGGAGGGCGCCGGACAGCTCATGGCGGTGGACCAGGCCGATCTCGCCCACCCGCAGGGGGAGCTCCCGGTAGGAGTGAGGCTGGCTGGCATAGACCAGCATGCCGCCGGGGCAGTTCATGGGCTTGATGGCGTAGTCCTCCCCATCAATGACGGTGGTGTACATGTTCTGCTTGTAGTGGTCCCAGTGGCCGGATCGCTCCCACAGCTGGCGGTTCAGAATGATGGGGGTGGAGATCTCCACATAGCCATACTTCTTGTGAACCTGTCGCCAGTAGTCCAGCAGGGTGTTCTTCAGGGCCATACCCTTGGGCAGGAAGAAGGGGAAGCCGGGGCCCTCATCCCGCAGCATGAACAATCCCAACTCACGGCCCAGCTTC
>CAJLWS010000143.1 GCA_905210385.1 uncultured Eubacteriales bacterium
CCGTCTCTCATTCCTCTCTCCCTGATCCCCGCTGGCTGTCGATCCAGTCCATCTCCTCCCGGGTAAAGGGTCGGTCCCTATAGTAATAGCTCCGGTCCTCCTCGGTGATGGGCCGGATCACCCGGCAGGGGTTGCCCGCCACCAGTACCATGGGCGGGATGTCCTTCGTCACCACGCTGCCCGCGCCGATCACCGCCCCCTGGCCGATGGTCACCCCGGGCACCACGGTGACGCCCCCGCCCAGCCACACGTCATCCCCGATGACGATGGGCAGGCCATACTCATAGTCCGGCCTCCGGCTGTCCGGGTGAATGGGATGACCCGCGGTATACAGGGACACGTTGGGGGCAAACAGCACGTTGCGCCCGATGGTCACCGGGGCCACATCCAGGATCACCAGGTTGAAGTTGGCGTAAAAGTCCTCTCCCACGGTGATGTTGGTGCCGTAGTCGCAGTGGAAGTCCGGCTCAATGGTCAGCCGTTCCCCGGTTTTGCCCAGCAGTCGTTTCAGCAGAGCCGTGCGCTCTCCCCACCGCTCCGGCGGCAAGTGGTTGTATTCGTAGCACAGCCGCCGGGCCCGCTCCCGCTCCTGGGGCAGCCCATCCAGCCAGGGTTTATAGGGCAGCCCCGCCAGCATCCGCTCTTTCTGGTTCCTGTTTCCACGGTCCTGGTTCATACTCCACGTTCCCCTCTCATTTCGCCTACCAGGCTCCGGGCGAACAACGCCCGCACCTGGTCCAGATCCTCCGTCTGCCCCAGGGCCCACATCAGCTTGGTCACCGCCGCCTCGGTGGTCATGTCATAACCCTGGATCACTCCCTCAGCCAGGGCCTTCTGCCCCGCCTGGTAGAGGGTGAAGTCGCTGCTCTCATACAGGCACTGGCTGCACACCACCACCGCCATCCCCGCCCGGCTGGCGGTGTGGAGCTTCTCGATGAGGTTGCGGCGGATGAAGTGCAGTCCCCCCGCCCCAAAGGCCTCAATGACCACGCCACGGTAGTGCATCTGCAGCAGCATATCGAAGATCTCCGGGTTGAGCCCCGGGGTAAGCTTGATGAGGAACACCTCCTCGCACAACCGGTCCCGCAGGCGGCAGGGCCCCAGCAGGGGCGGGATGGCCGACCGGCGCACCGCCAGCCCGGAGCCGTTCACTACCGCCACCGGCGGCCAGTTCACGCTGTCAAAGGCATCGAAATCGGTGGTGCGGGTCTTCACCGCCCGGCAGCCCAGCATCACCTTCCGGTTGAAGGCCAGGAACACACCGGGATAGCCGGAGGCGGCCATGGCAAAGGCGGTGCGCAGGTTGTCCAATCCGTCGCTCAGGGGATGCTCGATGGGCAGCTGCGCCCCGGTGAGTACCACCGGGATAGGGATGTTCTGCACCATGTAGGACAGCACCGAGGCGGTGTAGGCCATGGTATCCGTGCCGTGGGAGACCACTACTCCGTCATACTGCTCCCGGGCCTCAAAGACGCATTGAGCAATCAGCCGCCACTCCTCCGGCTGGATGTTGGAGGAGTCCAGGTGGAGGATATCCCGCACGGTCAGCGCGTAATTCTCCGCCAACCCACCCAGGTACCGGGTCAGGGCCTCTCCGTCCAGCCCGGGGGCAAGCCCCTCCTCCGTCAGTCTGGAGGCGATGGTACCCCCTGTGGTCAGCAATAGAATCCGTTTCACTGTGATCTCTCCCCTAATGGTTTCGGTCAAGCTGGAGTATAGCAGACGGCGGGGGATTTTGCAACTTGCCCCCGGCTTGTCCCTCTGGTATAATGCCTCCATACAGACACTTTTTTTGAAATGAGGAATCCGCATGAAATACGACCTGCTGGTGGTGGGCGCCGGCCCCGCCGGCCTCACCGCCGCTATCCACGCCCGGGCTCGGAACAAATCCGTTCTGGTGGTGTCCAACCAGCCCACCGCCAGCCCCCTGTGCAAGGCCGTGCAGATGGACAACTACCCCGGCATTCCCCATGTGAACGGCCTGGACCTGGTGGAGCGGTTGGTTGCCCAGGCCACAGATCTGGGCGCCCAGCTCCGCCTGGGCCGGGTGCTCAGCCTGATGAACCTGGGGGACAGCGTCATGGCCTCCATCGGCGACCAGGTGGAGGAGGCCTCCGCCGCCATCCTCGCCGTGGGCGTGGCCCGGGCCACTCCCCTGAAGGGGGAGGAGCGTCTGCTGGGCCGGGGGGTGAGCTACTGCGCCACCTGCGACGGCATGTTCTACCGGGACCGGCCCATCGTGGTGGCGGGAGACGCCCCAGACCTGGAGGAGGAGACGGAATGGCTGCACTCCATCGGCTGCCAGGTCACTACTGTCCGGCTGCCCGGACTGGAAATCCTGGGGGAGGAGCAGGTCACCGGCGTACGCACCGCCGCCGGGGAAGAGATCCCCTGTGAGGGCGTGTTCCTGCTGCGCTCCTCCATCGCCCCCACCCAGCTGGCTCCCGGCCTGGAATTGGAGAACGGCTACATCAAGGTGGACCTTCACATGGCTACCAACCTGCCCCGGATCTACGCCGCAGGGGACTGCACCGGCCAGCCTCTCCAGCTGGCCAAGGCGGTGGGCCAGGGACAGACCGCCGCCCATTTCGCCCTGTCCCTGGATTAGTTCTCCGACGTTTTTTTGGAAACTTTCTGGAGAGATATTGCAATCTTTTTGTAAAGATGATAACATAGTTGTACCAATGGGGACTCCCCCAAAATGAATCAAGGAGTGATTGTGATGGTCAAGGTAATTATGGGCCTGAAGGGCACCGGCAAGACCAAGCAGATGATCGATCTCATCAATACGGCTGTGGATACGGAGCACGGCAACGTGGTTGCCATCGCCCACGATTCCAAGCTGACTTATGATATTAGCTATAAGATCCGCCTGATTGACACCTCGGACTATGTGATCCCCAACTACGACACTCTGAAGGGCTTCCTGTATGGGCTGTACGCCAGCAACTACGACATCACTCACGTGTTCATCGAGAGCCTGAACAAGCTGGTTCCCACGGTGGGCAACGAGGACGTAGAGCCCTTCCTGGACTGGCTGGAGGCCTTCTCTCAGAAGAGCGGCATCAAATACACTGTCTCCATCAGTGAGGACGCCTCCAAGGCCAGTGATGGCATCCGCAAGTATTTCTGATCCGATCCGGGCTTAGGAATCCCGCCCCGGCGAAAGCCGGGGTGGGATTTGGTTTATCCCGGTAAAGCAATCATGAATTTTTCATTAATAAGAAAAATTCTTCTTTACAAGCGGCAGGAAATATGCTATCCTTCTTAACAGAAAAGGTTATTGTTATTGAGGTGACGATATGGCTATCGTTCGACGCAGCAAAAAGCGTGACGCGATCCTGCGCCTGATGCGTACCACCAAATGCCACCCCTCGGCGGACTGGATCTACCAACAGCTCAAGGATGAGTATCCCAACCTGAGCCTGGGTACGGTCTACCGTAATTTGAACCAGCTGTCTGAACAGCGCATCATCCGCCGTGTGGGGGTCATCCATGGACAGGAACGCTTCGACGCAGATACCCACCCCCACGCCCACTTTGTTTGCAACTGCTGCGGGGCTGTTCTGGATCTGCCCGATTGTTCGCCATCGCGGCAATATATCCAGTCCCTCAGCGAGCAATATGGATTTATGGTGGAAGGCCATGAATTCAATCTCCGCGGTCTGTGCGAGGACTGCAAAAATCATATTACATTGGAGGAATCTGTATCATGAAGAAATGGGTTTGCCCTGTGTGCGGCTATGTTTACGAAGGCGAGAACCCCCCCGCCGAGTGCCCCGTCTGCCATGTCCCCGGCTCCAAGTTCGTGGAGCAGAGCGGCGATATGAAGCTGGCCGCCGAGCATGAGTACGGCATCTACGCCAAGACCGTCAAGAATAACCCCGACATCAGCAATGAGGATAAAACCTACATTCTGGACCAGTTGAAGGCCAACTTCAACGGCGAGTGCTCCGAGGTGGGCATGTACCTGTGCATGGCCCGGATCGCCCACCGCGAGGGCTATCCCGAGATCGGCCTGTACTGGGAGAAAGCCGCCTACGAGGAGGCCGAGCACGCCGCCAAGTTCGCCGAGCTGCTGGGCGAGGAGCTGGAGCCCAACATGAAGGCGGACACCAAGGCCAACCTGGCCTGGCGTGTGGACTGCGAGTTCGGCGCCACCCAGGGCAAGGTGGATCTGGCCGTCTGTGCCAAGAAGAACGGCCTGGACGCCATCCACGACACCGTGCATGAGATGGCCCGCGACGAGGCCCGGCACGGCAAGGCACTCAAGGGCCTGCTGGAGCGGTATTTTAAGTAAGTTTTTCCCCACCGAGGGGGGCAGGCAGAAATGCCTGCCCCCCTCTTTTCCTGCAAAGGGCCAATCACCCTCAGCCCACCGAAAGTGTGGAACTCGCTCGGGTCTTTTCTTTCGCTTTATGATCCCTTTCACTGTTTTCCCTTGCCTCGGTGTAAAATAGATGTAGGAAAATAAAAGAACAAGGAACAGCCCAAATGTG
>CAJLWS010000144.1 GCA_905210385.1 uncultured Eubacteriales bacterium
CCCATTTGAGTAACTCCTCTTCTCAAATTTTTCCCTACAACTTCTTGACACCGTCTTCCCTTGCTTATAGGCGGCAAAATGTTGTATGATGTGGTATAATGGCATGGAGTACAGGGTAGTGCGACAAGGGAGGGAATGCGATGGCCAACCAAACCAACGATTTCTCACAGGGCAGCATCTCCAGAAACATACTCTCCCTGGCTGTCCCTATGACGGCCGCCCAACTGGTCAACGTGCTGTACAGCGTGGTGGACCGCATCTACCTGGGGATGCTGCCGGGTAGTCTGGAGCTGACCGGCGTGGGTGTCACCCTGCCAGTCATTTCCATCATCATGGGCTTTGCCAA
This sequence comes from uncultured Eubacteriales bacterium, assembly GCA_905210385.1. Lineage (GTDB taxonomy): Bacteria > Bacillota > Clostridia > Oscillospirales > Oscillospiraceae > Enterenecus. Next base: position 347 of record CAJLWS010000144.1, read on the forward strand.
CCTGTGCGGCACCGGCGGGGCGCCGCTGTGCTCCATGCACCGGGGCCGGGGGGACCGGGAGGAGGCTGAGCAGGTCATGGGCAATTCCCTGTCCTTGCTGCTCATCTTCGGCGTAGCAATCACGGCTCTCTTCCTGCTGATTAAGGAACCAATGCTCTACCTGTTTGGGGCCAGCAGCGCCACCTATCCCTATGCTGACGCCTATATGACCATCTATCTGCTGGGCACGGTCTTTGTGATGATCGGCCTGGGTATGAACCCTTTCATCAACACCCAGGGTTTTGGAAAAACCGGAATGATGACGGTCTGTCTAGGTGCGGTAGCCAACATTATTCTGGACCCCATCTTCATCTTTGCCTTTGACATGGGGGTAGAGGGCGCTGCCCTGGCCACCGTTCTCTCCCAGGGCTGCTCCGCCGTCTGGGTATTGAAGTTTCTCACCGGGCCGAAGGCCATCCTTCGCCTGCGTCCGTCCTGCCTCAGGTTGAAAGCCGCCCGGGTCCGGAAGATCGTCTCCCTGGGCCTTTCCGGTTTCTTCATGAACCTCACCAACAGCCTGGTACAGATGCTGTGCAATGCCACCCTGCAATACTACGGAGGAGACCCATATGTAGGGGTGATGACCATCATCAACTCCCTGCGGGAGGTGGTTACCATGCCCATCATGGGAATGAACAACGCTTCCCAACCCATTATCAGCTACAATTACGGCGCCGGGAAATACTCCCGGGTGTGCGCCGGCATCCGCTTTAACTTTGCCGTATCCGTGACCTGTGCTGCCTTCTTCTGGATCGTGGCCATGTTGTTCCCCGGCCCGCTGATCCAAATTTTCAATCGCAATGCGCAGATCGTGGAGGCCGGTATCCCTACCCTGCGGATCTATTTCTGCCTGTTCGTCCTCATGTCCCTGCAGATGGCCGGTCAGAGCGTCTTTGTCAGCCTGGGCCGCTCGAAGCAGGCAATCTTTTTCTCCCTGCTGCGTAAAGCCGTCATCAACGCCTCCCTGACCGTGATCCTACCTTTTTGGATGGGTACCACCGGTGTTTTTGCCGCTGAGGCGGTCTCCCAATTGGTGGGCGGACTGGCCTGCAGCCTGACCATGTACGTCACTGTCTACCGCCGCTTCCGCAAACTGCCTGACCAGCTTCCCAGCCAAGCTCATTCCAGCGCTCCTCTCCCTTAACGCCGAATGAAACACGCTTCTGCAGGGAGGTTTTCATCCGTTTGAGCTAGACACAGGCCGCTTCTTCTGTTAAACTTATGGGCAAAAGAAGCGCAAAGGAGTACACCCATGGCAGTACACTTGGCAAAAGATCTTTGGCTCCTGGACATCCCACTGGTGGGAAATCCTCTGAAAAATCTGAACAGCTATCTCTTTATTGGGGAGCGAAGCCTGCTCATCGACACCGGCTTTTGCCAGCAGCCTTGCCGGGAGGCCATGGAGCGCCAGCTGGCGGAGATCGGCGTAGACCGGGACCGGCTGGACATTTTCTGCACCCATCTCCACAGTGACCATACGGGCCTTGCACCCGAATTGATCCGTCCCGGCTGCCAGATCTACATTGGGGAGAACGATGGCCCCGGACTGGCGCGGGCTGCAAACCCAATCTACTGGGAGGCACTCTACAAAGAGTATATTCTGGACGGATTCTCCCCAGAGGAGATGGCCGAGCTCTGGGGAGCGAATCCCGCCAAAACTTCAGCGCCTCCTTGGCGGGAAGGACTGTATACCTACCTGAAGGATGGGGCGGAGCTTCATTACGGCGGGCATACCCTGCGCTGTATCCTGACACCGGGACACACTCCAGGGCACCTGTGTCTCTATGACCCCGATCTCCAGCGTTTGTTCTCCGGCGACCACATTCTCTTCCACATCACTCCCAACATCTGCCGCTGGGCCGGCGTGGACGATTCTCTAGGCGACTATCTGAACAGTCTAGACAAGATCTCCTCGCTGGAGGTCCGCGAACTCTACCCAGCCCACCGGGCAAAGACGGGCAATCTCCAGGAGCGGGTCGCTCAGCTGAAGTCTCACCATGTCCGCCGCTTGGAAAATGCCCTGGACACCGTACGGGAAGCACCCGGTCTCACCGCCTATGAGATCGCCGGGCGGATGGCCTGGAGCATCCGGTGCCGCAACTGGGAGGAGTTTCCCCTCACCCAGAAGTTCTTCGCTGTGGGGGAGACCATGGCCCACCTAGACCGGCTGGCAATACTGGGTGAAGTTCACTTCCAGGAACTTCAGGGAAAGCGCCGGTACTTCCCAACAACCACCTAAAATTTTAGAAGGGGCACTGCGCCCCCGCCCCTCTCACATCTTTTAGACGGCTTTCCTCATGTCACCGGTCCCACTTGTCGATGAGGGCCCGGATCTGGTCGGCAAACTTACCCAGGTCCTTGTTGGTCCCACCCCGGTTGCGGGCGATGACCTGCATCAGGCGCTGGCCCACATCCTCCAGGCGGCGGAAGGCCGGGGAGGCGGAGCCAGGCAGGGCCTCGGGAGCTTTGGGCTGGAGCACCACGCCGGGGGCCAGCATCCGGTCGGCCAGCAGGTCGTAGACCTCCTCATAGTTGGGGGAGTGGGCCTGGAAGCCGTAATCCCGCAGGGTCTGGGCGTACACCTCAGTAACCTGGCTCTCCCCATGGACCACGAACACGTGCTGGGGCTTGGGCTGGTAGGCCTCCATCCACCGCAGCAGCCCGTCCCGGTCGGCGTGGGCGGACAGGCCGTGATAGTTGACGATCCTGGCCCGCACCGCAATCTCCTCCCCGAAGAGCTTAACCTTCTCTGCCCCGTTGACCAGCCGGCGGCCCAGGGAGCCCTCCGCCTGGAAGCCCACGAAGACAATGGTACACTCCGGTCGCCATAGGTTATGCTTCAGGTGGTGGCGGATCCGCCCGGCGTCACACATGCCGGAGGCGGAGATGATCACCTTGGGGGTCTTGTCCGTATTCAGCGCCCGGGACTCGTCGGTGCTCTCGGTGATGCACAGGCCGGGGAACTGGAACAGCGCCCCTCCCTTGAGGGCCTCGATGGCCTCCTCGTCCAGATAGCCATGGAGGTCGCCGGAGAAGATGCGGGTGGCCTCTCCCGCCAGAGGGGAGTCTACATAGACCTTGAAGTCGGGTACGCTCTTGACCAGGCCCTCCTCCTTCATCTCCCGGATGAAGTACAGCAGCTCCTGGGTACGGCCCACAGCGAAGGAGGGGATGATGACATTGCCCCCTTTTCCCAGCGTCTCGTCGATGATCTTGGCCAGGTCACCAGTGTAGTCGGGGTCCTGGCTCATGTCGTGGAGCCGGTCGCCGTAGGTGCTCTCGGTGACCACGTAGTCCGCTTCCGTAATATATTGGGGGTTGCGGATAATGGGCTGCTCCCGGTTGCCGATGTCCCCGGAAAAGACGACCTTCCTCGTCTGATCCCCCTCGGTGAGCCACAGCTCGGCGCTGGCCGAGCCCAGCAGGTGCCCCGCGTCCACGAACCGCAGGCTGACCCCATCGGTGATCTGGATCTTCTGCCCATACTCGATGGTTACCACATGGCGCATGGTCTTCTCCACGTCGGCCAGGGTGTACAGGGGCTCCACCGGGGGCTTGCCCGCCCGCTGGCCCTTCTGGTTCTCCCACTTAGCGTCGCTCTCCTGGATATGGGCGGAGTCCCGGAGCATGATGGACAGCAGCTGTCCGGTGAGCCGGGTACAGTAGATGTTGCCCGCGAAGCCCTGCTTGATGAGCAGGGGCAACCGCCCGGAGTGGTCGATGTGGGCGTGGGTGACCACCACATCGTCAATATAGCCGGGGTTGAAGTCCAGCTCCCGGTTGTCCCGCTCGTCCCGGCCTTGCTGCAGACCACAGTCTACCAAAATCTTTTTTCCACCACACTCCACGCAGTGGCAGCTGCCGGTAACTGCCTTCGCCGCGCCGAAAAAGGTCAGTTTCACAAAGACTCCTCCTCATTTTTAGAATTTTTGGACAAAGCGTTCCCGATATGCTCCCGCTCTTTTTTACTATTGTAACCCGTATCCTCCCGTCTGTAAATAGCCTGGCGCGCGGTTTTGTCAAGTTCCGCCCTTGCCAAAATCAGTTCCATGGGGTATGATAGCTTCGTACCGAGGAAAGCCGGCGGCCTGGGTTCCGGGCCGCCGGCT
>CAJLWS010000145.1 GCA_905210385.1 uncultured Eubacteriales bacterium
GATCTGGGTCTCGCCCGCCTCCACGCTGCCCGCCTGGGTGGTGACAAAGCGCACCCCGTCGGCGGTCATGCACACGGTACCCTCCGGGATCTGGGTAGCAAAGGTCCGATCCTCATCCACATAGAACCGCACGGTACCCGTGGCTTTAGCCGCCTGGCGGCGGCTCAGGCCACGCAGCTGGGCGTGGCTGTCCAGCTGTTCCCCTTCCGCACTCTGGGGGAAACACTGCCTGCGGGTCCAGTCCGCCTGGACGTACAGGGCGTAGATCTGTGACGCCACCGCGTAGAACCGGGCCGCCAGATCCCCGCTACCCCCGGCGGCCACCCCGGTGTCGGTGAGAAAGTCCGCCGCCAGAGCCTGGTAAATTTCCTCTACTGTTCTCATGCTCACGCCTCACATTCCACTTGTAGGGGCAGTCCCTGCCAGATCAGTTCAAAGCTCAGCCAGAGCCGATCCCCCTCCTGTCTGGCCGACACTCCTGTCACTGCCAGGTCCAGACCGTTCAGAGCCTCGACCGCGTACTGCAGGGCTAGGCTCTCCCACTGTCCGGGTTTCTCCCCCCGCAGCAGGTACAACCTGCTGCCCAGTTCCGGCAAGAAGGGAAAACTCTCCCGTCGGGCAGTGAGCCGGAAGAGCACCTCCCCTAGCAGCGCCTCCGCCCCTGTCACCGTGGCCAACTCTCCCGCCTCATTCAGGGCATAATCCCGATCCTTCAAAAGCAGCGCCATCTCCTCATCCTCCCATCAGTCCTGCCACAATCATGGCGATGTAGGTCTCCAGAGGAACGCCGTCAATGAGCACCTGCCCCTTCAGGTCCACCGTCCCCGCCTCCACTGTGACCTCGTCTGGGGCGGACTCTCCCTCCTTCACGCCGATCACACAGGGATCCTCCCCCCGGTTTTTCAGCACCAGCACCCGCTGGCCCACCTTGGGCGTCCACCGGTAGCCGCCGGGAGCGTATACCTCCAGGTTGCGTCGCTCACTGTCCAGCTGCACCGCCAGGCCATCCCCAGCGATGGTCACGATTCCTGTCTGGCCCTCTCCCGCCGGGTTGGGCCGCTTGCCCTGTCCGCTCAGCCACATGGGCATTCCTCCTCTCGTTCTCCGGGGGCCGCGGCCCCCAGGCCCCAAACCGCCCCTCAGATCATGGCGTCCGTCTCCCCTAGCACCAGGGTGGTGGTCAGCCCCTCCTGTCCGCAGGCCGCCTCTGACTGGGCCACCCGGTACAAACCGTTGGCCCCAAAGTCCGGCAAGTCCACCTGCACCAGCTGTCCCGGCCAGGCCAGAAAGGCCCCGGGGGCCGTCAGGGTCAGCCGCACCCGGCCACTGCGGGAGGCCCGCAGCTGGTAGTCCCCGGAGTAGCGCATGGCCGCCGAGCCTGTGGCGTTGGGCACCGTCACCACCCTCCGGGCCATCCCTCCCTGGGCGATGAAGTCCGGATCAGATACCCACTGGGTGTCCCAGGAGGACCGGCGGCGCACCGCCACCTGGCTGAGCACCCCGTGGCGCTCCTCCCGGTACTCCCAACCCGTCACCGCTGTCTCTCCGGTGATGCGTAGGGCTTCCGGTCCATCCTCATGTCCGTCCAGCACCAGCCGCCCCATCCGGTCGAACCGGGGCACCACCCCGCCGTAGTAGCAGACAAACTCCTGCACTACGCTCCACTCGCTCACACCGCTTTCTACCGTGAACCCACTCACAGCGGGCAACGCCCATCCCCCCACCGTCTCGATCCCGTAGGGGGTCACGTGGCCCGCCACAATATCCGCCCGGGTGGCCATCTGATACTGGGCGGGCATGGCCTCGTTGTCCAGCAACAAAGCAGCCATTCCCCGGCCAGACACCTCCAGGTACAATCCCTCTCGTCCGCACACACAGGAAAATTCGTCCACCACTCCGGTGAACACCCGTACCCCCTCCCAGGCGGCATAGAAACGGCAGGCGGCGGACAGTGTTCGCTCCTGCCCACTCTCCCACAGGCATCGCACGAAGAAGCTGTCACAGGGCAGGCCGGTACCGTAGGAAAACTCCCAGCGCACCGCCTGAGGCAGGTCTACCCGGTTGCCATCCCCCAATGTCACCCAGCATTCCATCATGTCACCCTCACCCTCTGTCCCGGATAGATCAGGTTAGGGTTGCGGATGGAGGGATTGAGGGCCACAATACCTTCCACTGTCACGCCGTACTGGACAGCCAGTCCCCATAGGGTCTCCCCCCTGGCTACTGTGTGCCAGATCCGCGTTCCGGACTGAGCTCCATCCTGCTCCTCCCCCGTCCCGCTCTGGCCCTCCTCCGTCCGCTTCAGGGCGGCGGTCACGTACTCCACCACATCCCAGAACTCAAAGGCGTATCGCACATAGTCCGGCCTGGGCTCCTGAAGTACTTCCAGATGGACAAACCAGGCGGTGGCCGTCATCCACACCGGGTGGATCAGCACCCCTGGTGTCTCCTCATAGAAAAGGTTGGCCAACTGTTTGAACGTGTCGTAGGCCCCCTCTCCTACAAACTCTCCCTCCCCCCGTAGTACCCTCCGGGTCTGACCCAGGCTCTGGAGATAATGCCGCCCAAAGGGAATCTTATGCACCGCCATCTGTCGTTCAAAGGTGATGGTGTAGGTTTTTGGGTTATGGGGCCAAATAAAGCTCTTAAACCGCATGGGGGAAAGATTCATGCCCCCACGCCCCCTTTCCTGTGTTGTTTCGTGTCGGTGTGGGAAGCAGTAAGGCCCTAGTATATGCTCATACCACCGTCATACCGTCGGCTGTCCCGGCGTACCGCCCGGTCCAGCCGACCCATGGTCAGTCCGTCCCCCTCCGGCAGGGCTGACTCTCTGACCACCGTCACTCCTGCCTTCTGCACCGCGTTCCCACTCCAAGTCTCCGCACGTGCGCCCCGGTACAGGGTATACAGCCCAGACTCCGCCTCTATGGCCTGACCGGGCTGGACAGACAGGATCGGCAAAGACAGGGCTGGGCCGTCCAGATTCGCTGTCCCACTCTCCCACACTGGGTGCAGGGCAATGTCCGCCTGGTCCAGCAGTTCCTCTGCCACCCCGCCGGGGGCCGCCTCATCCGGGGCCGGATCGGGGAGCGCCCGGTCAGTCCTCAGCGGCCGCCACATTTGCCCTCCATCCTCTCGGAGCGGCGGCTTCCTCTCCGAGGCCTGTCCGGCGGGGGAGCGCGGGAGTCCCGCCGCCTCCCCCGCGCCTGGTTCGGGGCGGGCCGGCGGGGGCCCCGGATCCCGGTCCCCTGGGACGGAGAGGGTCTCCTCCTCATCCTCCTCCCGGTCCGTCCGGGCCTGCCGCAGCAGCTGTTCCAGATGGTCCACCACCGGCGCTTCCCCCTCTCATCCGCTCAAATCGGTCCATATCAAAGGCCGGGTTGTCCCCCCAGCTCTCCCGGCTCCGGCCGCACACCGGGCAGGGCTCCTGCCGGGCCCGCTCCCGGCAGTCGGGACACAGCCGGGCCAGCTCTTCCTCCTGGTCCAGCAGGAGGTTCAGTGCGCACCACAGGTAGTCCCCGTCGGTCATCCTCCGAGCCCGGTCCTCGGTGGGAAGAGCGCCAAACAGACGGAGCACACGCCACTGAAGGCGCTCATAAGGCGCGTGCTCCAGTCTTTTTTTGCCGCTTCCAGCCCCTCCCGGCTCTGCTGGGGGGACGGGTTGCGAGCCCGGTTGAAATCTGCCCACTCTCCGGCCAGCCGAACCACGTCCTCCACCCGTAGCGTCTCCAGCGCCTGGCGGCCACTGTCAAACACTGGCCTGCCTCGGCGCTCTAAGGCTAGGGCGATGAGGCAGGCGTTGTCACACAGAGCCCGCTCCTGCCCGTCCCGGGCCAACTCCTCCCCCTCCCGCCGAGCCTGAAGCACCTCCCAGGCGGACAGCAGCCGCAACTCCCCCTCGGGTACCGCCCGCCGATCCCGTCGGAGAAAACGGTCTCTTCCCTTTCTTTTCCACATCTTACACACCGCTCTCCAGCCGCTTTCGGGCCACCAAGGTGAGCTTCTCCACCACCATTTCCCGGAGCTTGGCGTCCTCCTCGATCCCGCTCCAGTGGCAGCCGGAGTAGATCACCTTTCGGTCCGGCTTGCAGATGACCAGGGAGAAGTCCTTCAAGTCGTAAAAGCTCAATCCATCGGCCACCGCCTCGTCAGTGGCATACAGCCGGGTCAGCTCAATCTCGTGGCGTTGAGGCCCCTGGACAGTGGCCACCGGCTCGTCCTCTCCAAAGGCCTCCACCGCAGTGGAATCCCGACTGGTCTTGCAGGCGTAGCTCTGCACCACCGCCACTTTCTGGCCGTTGAGCTCCAGCCAGATGTCACTGCTGGTGGGAAAGCCCGCGATCCTCGTGCTCATCCTCCATCCCTCCATATCTTCTTAAAAAGCTGCGCTCTGCTCCGCCGCCCCATTTCGCCGCCGCAGCGGCGAACCCAATCCAATCCATTTTTCGCCGCGACATGCGCGTGGCGAAAAATACTTCTCGCCCCGCAAACG
>CAJLWS010000146.1 GCA_905210385.1 uncultured Eubacteriales bacterium
ATGTGGCGGTGCGGCCATAGGGGATGGCCCGCAGCAGCCGCCAGACCTCCTGCTGGAAGGGGGTGCCCGCCGGGGCCAGGGGCGGGGTGGGGCCGGGATCCTGACCCTGGAAATAGGCGGTCAGCCAGGCCCGGGCCTGGGCAAAGACGGGCAGGTCGGCCTGCTCGGGGTCCGTGGACAGCGGAGGGGCGTACTTCTGTCCCAGAAACCACAGCCCGGTGAGGGATTCTCCGTCGCTGGCTAGGATGAGCTCCCCCAGGGGGGAGGGGAAGAAGGAGAAGGCTTCCATGGCGATTCCTCCGAAGGCGGGCGGTGCCCGGTGATAGAACTATGATACGGCAGACCGGCCCGGCCGTCAACCGGCCGGGAAAGGAAAATGCCCTCTGAGCGGGAAATCCCGGCTCAAAGGGCATCTCATAAAATCGGAATCCAAAATTACACCGCGCGGGTGACCTTGCCGGAGCGGAGGCAGCGGGTGCACACATACACGTGCTTGGGAGTGCCGTCCACCACAGCCTTCACGCGCTTGACGTTGGGCTTCCAGGGGCGGTTGGAGCGACGGTGGGAGTGGGAGACCTGGATGCCGAAATTGACGCCCTTGCCGCAGAACTCACATTTGGCCATATTGACAAACCTCCTTGCTGCTTGGATTTGTGTTCACACAATAACTACGTTATCTTAGCAGATATTTGGGGAAAAATCAAGTCTGAAATTTCAGCAAAGGACTATTTTTTTCCTGGGGTATCTGTGGTACAATAACCCCGGTACTGTATGAAGCCCGGCGGCCTTCCCGGGCAGAAGGCCGCCGGTGATATGGCACAATCGCGAAAGAGCTGTCTTTCGTGGGGGCGGCCCGAGGAATCAGAATGGAGGAGGAGACCATGCCGTCTATGCCGGGGATCCGTCTTGGCACTATCATCGACAACTTTCATTTCGAGGTTCTGTTTGGCCCGGAGGGCTATCGGGAGCGGGAGATCACGACGGAGGACGTGAACCGGCCGGGTATGCAGCTGACCGGCTTCTTTGACTATTTCGATGAGAAGCGCATCCAGATGATCGGCCTGGTGGAGACCTCCTATCTGGAGCGGCTGAGTTCGGAAGAACGCAGGCACCGCTTTGACATGCTGCTCAGCTACCATGTGCCAGCCCTGATTCTGGCTCGCAATCTGGAGCCTTTTCCGGAGCTGCTGGAGATGGCGGAAAAGCACAACCGGGTGCTGCTGCGCACCAAGGAGAACACCGCCAACATCATGTCCACCCTCATTGCCTATCTCCGCATGGCCCTGTCCCCCTCCACCCCCCGCCACGGCGTGCTGGTGGAGGTGTACGGCGAGGGGGTGCTGCTCATGGGCGAGTCGGGCGTGGGCAAGAGCGAGACGGCCATTGAGCTGGTCAAGCGGGGGCACCGGCTCATCGCAGATGACGCGGTGGAGATTCGCCGGGGGTTGAACAACCGGCTGTCCGGCACTGCCCCGGAGCTCATCCGCCACTATATCGAGCTGCGGGGCATTGGCGTGGTGGATGTGCGTCGGCTGTTCGGTATGTCGGCAGTGAAATTTGACTGCACGGTGGATATGCTTATCAATCTGGAAGTGTGGAAGGACGACGCCATTTACGACCGGTTGGGGGCAGATGAGTTCTTTACCTCTATTCTGGACGTGGAGATACCCACTTTGACCATCCCGGTAAAGCCCGGGCGGAACCTGGCGGTCATCATTGAGGTGGCAGCCATGAACAACCGGAATAAAAAGATGGGACACAATGCCGCGCTGGAATTTGCCAACCAGGTGGATCAGCATATCCAGAGGGAGGCTGCGGCCAGAGAGCAGAAGCAGATTTAAGCGGCAGTTCCTTAAAAACCGAACCCCGGAGGGAAAGCATATGTGTGGAATCGTAGGGTATATTGGAGGCCAACAGGCCACGCCTATCCTGCTGGATGGATTAACTAGGCTGGAGTACCGAGGCTATGATTCAGCGGGTGTGGCGGTCTATAGTGAGGGAGCATTGAAAGTGGCCAAAGCCAAAGGGAGACTCCAAGTGCTCTCCGATATGCTTCAGGGTGGGAAGGCGATCCACGGTCAGGTGGGGATTGGCCACACCCGGTGGGCTACCCATGGCGCCCCGTCGGACGTGAACTCCCACCCGCAGGTCAGCCGGAGCGGGCGCATCGCGGTGGTCCACAACGGTATCATCGAGAACTATTCAGCCCTAAAGGAATTCCTGGTCGGTCAGGGTGTGCCCTTTACCTCGGAGACGGATACTGAGGTTGTGGCCCAGCTTATCGAGTATTTCTACCATGGAGATCTCCTCCAGGCAGTGGGCCGGGTGCTCCACCGGATCGAAGGGGCATACGCCTTGGGTATCCTATGCGCGGACACTCCGGACCAGCTCATCGCCGTACGCCGGGATAGCCCGTTGATTTTAGGCGTGGGGGAGGGGGAGAACTTTCTGGCCTCCGATGTCACCGCCATCATCAAGCACACCCGAGAGGTCATCTACATGGAGGATGGGGAGGTGGCGGTGCTCACCCGAGAGGGGATCCAGTGTTACAACCAGTTTCTCCAGCCTGTGGAGAAATCGATCTCCCATGTAGACTGGGAGATCGATGCGGCGGAAAAGGGCGGCTATGAGCACTTCATGTTCAAGGAGATCATGGAGCAGCCAGAGGCTCTACGCCGGGCGATTTTTCCCAGGATCAAGGACGGACAGGTGTATCTGGAGGACTTCGGACTGACGGATGACTATATCCGGGAGATCCAAAAGATCTATATTGTGGCCTGCGGCTCCTCCTACCATGTGGGTATGGTGGGGAAGTATAACCTGGAGCGGCTGCTGCGCCGGCCAGTGGAAGTGGCTCTGGCCTCCGAGTTCCGTTATCGGGAACCCATCGTGGACGGGCATACCCTGGTGCTAGTGATCAGCCAGTCTGGTGAGACCCTGGACACTATGGCCGCCCTGCGGGAGGCAAAGCGGCTGGGTGGAAAAATTCTCTCCATTGTCAATGTGGTGGGGTCCTCCATCGCCCGGGAGTCGGATGTAGTGCTGTATACCTGGGCGGGACCGGAGATTGCCGTGGCCACTACCAAGGCCTATTCTACCCAGCTGGCGGTACTGGACCTGTTGGGCCTATACTTTGCCCAGCGGCTGGGAACAGTTCAGCCGGAGGAATATGAACAGATTCTCCAGGAGATGCTGGTTCTGCCGGCAAAAATGGAGCAGGTTCTGGAAAACCGGGAGGATATCCAGTACTATGCTTCCCAGTATTTCAACCATGACTCGGTGTTTTACATCGGGCGTAACTTGGACTATGCTCTGGGGCTGGAGGGCTCGCTGAAGCTGAAGGAGATCTCCTATATCCATTCGGAGGCCTATGCCTCTGGGGAACTGAAGCATGGCACCATTTCTCTTATTGAGGACGGCACCCTGGTGGTGGCGTTGGCAACTTATGGGCAGCTGTTTGAAAAGGCCATGAGTAACGTGGTAGAGGTGAAGAGCCGCGGCGCGGATGTGTTGGCCCTCACCACTGAGACCTACCGGGAACGGATGGGGGAGAACGCCAACGGCCTGATCACCATTCCGGAGACCCATCCTATGCTATTGCCCTCCCTGGGGGTGGTTCCCCTGCAGCTATTTGCCTACTATGTGGCCCTGATGCGGGGCTGTGACATCGACAAGCCCCGGAATCTCGCGAAGAGCGTGACGGTAGAATAACGGAAAGGGGGGACTTTGTCCCCCCTTTCGATTTCCCACTTTTCCTCGCTGGAGCGGAAGCGCGCAAGGCTCCCTTCGCGCAAGGAAGGCTCTGGCGCCGCGCAAGATCGCGCCTCGCACCGTACACCGGAAGGGGTATCGAAGCGTGCCCATGATCCGTTCGGCAAACTGGAATTTGGATTATAAAGGTCTTTGCAAATACACCATATCTACCAACTGTATTCCACTCTCATAGATTGGGTGGTCGTAATTATCTGTAAAAAAATTGGGTATGATGTGTGAACGAACAAAACCACACTTTTCATAAAACGGGATTGAAAGCGGACTATCTCCTGTTCCCACTTGCAGAATTGCGTATTGTTCCCTGTAATTATCAATAATAAACTCAATTAAGGCTCTTGCATAGCCTTTGCCTTGATATGCTGGAACTGTAGCAATATTCTTGATTTCAAGTATGTTATTTCCTTCATCGGTTATGACACACTCGCACTTTACCCCATTGTCATCAAGTACATACATCTTGCCTTTATCAAGATAACGGTCAACCATATCTTCCTGTTCATCTGCTAATAGGAGCAAATCCAGATATTGTCTTTTATTCTCTTTAACTTCAACAATTTTCATTAATCACACCTTCATATCCCGATTTATCGTTCATCTTCACATCCGAATTCTACCATAAAGCGAGAAAAGCGAAAAGCCCGAACCTTCTTCTACCGACAGAGCGCAAAACGCCGCAGAACGCATGCCGTCCCCGCTTGGCGCTTTGAAATGCGTTC
>CAJLWS010000147.1 GCA_905210385.1 uncultured Eubacteriales bacterium
GGCGGGTTAGAGTTCAGGCGCGGCCGGCAGCCGCCGCCAGCACGCCCTCCAGGGCGTCCAGGTTCAGTCCCCCGTCCCGGGCATAGCGCACGAAGCGGGACACCAGCAATTCAGAAGCCTGACCGTCCGTCCCCATGGCGATAAACCGGTAGCCGTACCCTCCGGTGAGGAAGGACACCCGCAGGGTCTGGCTGTCCTCCCCCACATACCGCTCGGCGGTAACCTCCAGGTCCCCAATGTGATTGACCACCGAGTCCATGTAAAACAGACAGGTAGGGGGTAGCTGGTCTGGGGTCAGGTTGATGGACACGCGATCCGCTCCCTCTTTCCAACCACCCAGCACCAGCATCCAAAGTCGTCCGTCGGGGTAGACCATGGCGTGTCCGCCCAGAGAGTAGTCCTCCCAGCCCAGATGGACTTTGACCGCCTCTTTCCCGCCCAGCAGAGTGAGCACCTCTTCCTGGGTCATCTCTTGGGTGGTCACCTCCGCCGGAGGGGCCAGGTCCAGGCCGGCCTCCTCCACCGTGCCGTACTCAATGTAGGGCAGCATATAGTAGGCCGTCATCTCTCCCTCCTGTACCTCGTAGCCCCCCAGGGTGGGCGTCTGGTCGGCGGGCAGGGCCAGGATGGCCTCTACCAGCTCCCCGCTGTCCGGGTCTGGGACGGGGTAGACGTCCAGCAGCTCCACCGCAGGGTGCCGCTTCCGGGAACGCAGGCGGCTCTTGCAGCCATTGGCAGTCACCTTCAGCAGCCAGGCCTTGGCGTGCTCCCCGTCCTGGAACCGGGGGCGCTTTTCCAGATAGCGGACATAGGCGTCCTGCACCGCGTCCTGGGCCTCCTGAGGTTCCCTGAGGATGGCCAGGGCGGCGCGGAACAGGGTGTTCTCATACCTTGTGACAAGCTCTTCCAACCGGTTGGTGTCTTCCACGCGCTGACCTCCTCTCACTGGAAACACGCCTCAGAGTGCCCAATGGTTGCGGCAAAATATTTTTTCATCAAAACAGCCAAAATCTATCCTGAAAATTTTTCAGCAAAAGCCAGGTTTCACAATTGACACGGCTGGTCTATTGTGATAGACTCGGCCCAAGAATGGGTCTATCAAGATAGACCGCCAAAATTTTCCCGCTGCCTGGGTTCCACCTGCGGTGCAAAGGAGGGTTTCGTCATGCTGTCCCTGCTCAGCCACCTGTTCTCCGCCCTCGCCCCCCTGTGGGAGATGAGCCTCACCGGGGCTTATGTTGCCGTAGTGGTGCTCCTGCTGCGCCTGGCGCTGAGGAACCGGGCGCCCCGGCAGGCGGTGTGCCTGCTGTGGCTCATCGTATTCGCACGGCTGCTGCTACCTATCAGCCTGGAAAGCCCCTTCTCCGCCGTCCCACAGGCGCTGACGGACGTCCCTGCCTCCCAAACGATGGGACTGGATGACGCCGCCTCCCCCGCCCGGCCCGATGGGACAGGGGAAGACACCACGGTTCCCCCGGAGAGCGTCTCTAATGCTCCGTCCGGCGGCCCCATCACCCAGCCGGTCAACCCCGGCACGGCGATCCAGAACCCCGGCCAAACCGTCCAGACCCCCAACCAAACCGCCGCCTCCTTCCCCTGGCAAGCGCTGGTCTCCGGGGTGTGGCTGGCGGGGGTGCTGGCCATGGCGGGCTACGCCCTGATCTCCTATCTGCTCTTGCGCCGTCGGCTATTTGACGCAGTGCGCGCCTCCGACGGAGCCTGGGAACACCCCGGCCTGTCCACCCCCTTCCTGCTGGGGGTGGTGCGGCCCAGAATCTATCTCCCCGCCCATCTGCCTTCCAAAGCCCGATTCTTTGTGCTGGCCCATGAGCGCACCCATCTGCACCGCCTGGACCACATCGTCAAGCCCATCTGCTGGGTGGCCCTGTCCCTGCACTGGTTCAACCCCGCCGCCTGGCTGGCCTTTTTCCTGCTCAGCCGGGACCTGGAGGTAGCCTGCGACCAATCCGTGGTACGCCGCCTGGGCAGTCAGGTGAAGGCGGACTACTCCGCTGCCCTGCTCTCGGTGGCAGCGCCTCGACGCTTTCCCACCCCCTGCCCCCTGGCCTTTGGGGGGAACAACGCCAAAGAGCGGATTCAAAGCGTACTCAACTACAAGAAGCCTACCCTGTGGATTCTCGTTGTTGTGGTGATTGCAGTGATCTCAGCCGCAGTGTGCCTGCTCACCGACCCGATGGCAGAGCAACCTGGCCCGGACGCCACCGACAGCGCGTCCCCCTCCGCCAGCCCCAGCCTCGAACCTGCGACCACTCTGCCCCCGGGGACCGAGCTGCTCTTTGAGAATCAGTCGGACGGCTTGGCCCTCTACCGGCAGTCCCGCACCCCCTTCACCACCTACCTGGTAGCCGGCGATTCGGTACAGGAACTGCCCTACAGCGTGGGCGATACCGTCACCGACCTGCGCCTGGCCGACCTGGACGGGGACGGGGCGGAGGAGCTGGCCATCACCGGACGTTTTTACGCCGGAGCCGGGGGCCAGGGGGAACTGCGGGTTTTAGAGCAGGTGGACGGCCAGTGGGATGTGGACGGCATGAGCGGCCTGCTCAACACGGAATCCTCCCCGGTGCGGGACTCCATCCATAACCTGCTGGATGGCGCCGCCTTCACCCACGAGTTGGGCAACCCCAACGTCACCATGTCCCTGACGCCGGGGCTGGAGCTCACCTTCACCGTCAGTGATGAGCTGTCCCAGATCCAGGGCACCTATGTGGTATCCTCCTCCTCGGCCACCGACTCCATCTTCTGGTGGGGGGATGTCCCCTACCTGCGCTTAGAGCGTTCCCTGGAACTGCATCCCGATCCGGGGGGTGAGCCCACCTCCTACGGCACCGACGTGCGCGTGGAGCTGCTCTCCCGCCTCTTTTACTCCTCCGACGGAACCCTCTCCCAGAGCCCCGTGGCCCTCTACCCCGCCTGTGACAGGCTGTCCACCCTCTCCTCCCAGGACTTTGCGGACGGGGCGGCGGTGGAAATCATCGAGTCCGGGACCTTCTACTACGAGGACGCCATGACCCTGCTGTCCTTCCTGCCCGAGGCGGGCGCCTACCTCTACGTCACTCCCGACGGCCAGCGCATCCTCCGCTCCGGGGCGTACATCGGCCCCGTCCCTCCTCTCCCGGAGGAGATCTATTCCGACAGTTCGGTTGTCTACCAGATTTGCCTGAATCCCTTAGGGGCCTCCCCCGGCCGCCCGATGCTCACCATCAGCAGCGTGTTGGCCGGCATTCACAACACCGCCTCTCTGAACTGGTCCCAGGAGGATGAGGGATGGACGGTGGGCAGCTACACCCAGGATACCCTGGATTTGACCACCCCGGTCACCGCAGATACCCTCCCGGAGGACCCTACCCGGTACTACCTGGTGGCCAGCCTCCCGGAGGAGAACATCCGCCTCTACGCCCGGAACCAGGGGGCGGAGACCGTGGTGGTGTGGGAGAACTGGTCCCGGTCGGTCAGCCGCCGCCTCCACGTCATGCCCTATACCCCGCCTCTGCTGAACTACACTGGCGGCTCCTCCACCCAACTGGGCGACCTGTGGGTCATCGCCCAGCAGTCCCTCAGCGCCCGTGGGGATGACATCCAGGAGCTGGTGGTCTACCGTCTGGACTTTGAGGTCTTTGGCCAGGACTATGCCTACGACTGGCGCACCTGTGAGGAGGCGGCGGACTTCTTTGCCAACCACACCCTCACCTATCACGCCGACGGCAACACCTTCACCCTGACCTACGACGGCCAGGACTACCCCACCGGCCAAATGTCCGACCCCCGGGGGGACATCGTTTTGGAAGAGGGCAGGACCACCGCCCTCTCCCCGGACACCGCGTTCGTCAACTACGCCTTCAACGAGGACGGCTCTGCCGCCGTCACCCTCCAGGCCAGGCCGCTGGACGAGGAGGTGGACGGGGAGTTCTTCTGGCATCCCTTCTATGAGGTCTCCTGGGACATCACCTTTGCCGACGGCCAGTTCCATACTGTCCCCGGCACCTTCACCGTCTCCCCCCTCTACTGAGCGCTTCCCTGCTTTGGATCGGAGGTACGTTATGGAACACCTGAAAATTTCTGAGGGCGAGTACCGCCTGGCCTGCATCGTCTGGGATCACGAGCCCCTTCCCTCCGGCAAACTGGTGGAGCTGGCCGGGGAGCAACTGGGCTGGAAGAAATCCACCACCTACACCGTACTGAAAAAGCTCGTAGAGCGGGGAATTCTGAAAAACGAGAACGCCACTGTCACCGCCCTGGTCCCCCGAGAGGACATCCTTCGGGCGGAGAGTCAGGACGTGGTGAAGCGCACCTTTGGCGGCTCCCTGCCCTCCTTCCTCACCTCGTTCATGAGCGGCCGGACCCTCTCCGACGCGGAGGCCGACGAGCTCAAGGCCCTCATTGACCAATACCGGGAGGGAAAGGATCAGGGCTGAGACACTGTACGCTCCACACCACCGCTCCCCAGACACAAAAACCGCC
>CAJLWS010000148.1 GCA_905210385.1 uncultured Eubacteriales bacterium
CCGCCGTCATCAAGAGCCACCACAATGTGGGAGGCCTGCCCGACTATGTGGATTTCAAGGAGATCATTGAGCCCCTGCGCCTGCTCTTCAAGGACGAGGTGCGCCAGCTGGGCCGGGAGCTGGGCCTGCCCGAGTATCTGGTCATGCGCCAGCCCTTCCCCGGTCCCGGTCTGGCCATCCGGGTGATCGGGGACCTGACCAAGGAGAAGCTGGACCTGCTGCGGGAGGCGGACTTCATCTTCCGGGACGAGATCGCCAAAGCCGGAGAGGACAAGAACCTGAACCAGTACTTCGCGGTCCTCACCAACACCCGGTCCGTGGGCGTCATGGGCGACGGGCGGACCTATGACTACACCCTGGCCCTCCGGGCGGTGACCACCAGCGACTTCATGACCGCCGACTGGGCCCGTATTCCCTACGACCTGTTGGACAAGATTTCCACCCGCATCGTCAACGAGGTGCAGGGCATCAACCGCATCTGCTATGACATCACAAGTAAGCCCCCGGCAACGATCGAGTGGGAATGACGCTCGAAACGGCGAAAACCCGCATGAATACAGGCTTTTTTGCCCGTCCATACTGCTCTTGATACTGGATTGATACTATTTGTGTCCGCCCGGTATTCTCAAGAGAAAAATCCCAAAAGGACAAGCAAAACCGCCCTGCTGAACGACAAATTCAGCAGGGCGGTTTTTTTGCTTGTCTTATTTATTTTTCCGCCAAGGGATATAATATTCGCTTTCCAGGCCATCGTCGCAGGTATGGGGCCAGTTGAGTTTCCATTCAAAATACTCTTCCCTGGTGATCTCCCCGGCGTGTAACTCCTGCTGACGAAAAAGCCATTCCCGCATGAACTCGTCCACAAGGCCATACTGGAAGTACATACCCACGGGAGGGTGTGCGGGCCAGTCATCGCTATCATTGTACCGTACAGCGGTATCATCAGCGGCCCCTGCTCTGCCCGGATTGCGGACAAGTTGGAACAGGCGGATAGCGCCAGGGCTGTCCTCGTCCAGCCAGAAGAATGTCCGCATGAAGTCCTCGGCAGAGCCGGGGGCGATGGTGTAGAAGTTCTGGCGGTCTACCCGCAGCGCCTCGGCCATCTTGTCCAGCAGTTCCCGTTTCGGAACACGGTAATTCGTCTCATACTGGGCGATCCGGTTGTCCGCTCCCTTTTCCTCAAAGCCGATAGCAAGCCCCAATTCCTTTTGTGTCATGCCTCGAAAGGTGCGGATTTTCTTTATCTTGTCTCCGACTGTCATAATATCCCACCGCCTTTGCCAATAGTATAGCGCAAAAAAGCGAAAGATGCAAGATAATCTTTAACAAAAATGCGAAATAAATTCTTGACATTAACACTTATGTTAATGTATAATGAAGATGGTGACATTAACATATTTGCGAAACTAAAATAAGGAGGTGCTGACCATGGAAAAGGAGCTGTTTGTGAGAGCAGAGGAGGTCGCCAGGGAGCTGGGCATTTCCAAGCCCTACGCCTACAAGCTGGTGCGGGAGATGAACGAGGAGCTGAAGAAAAAAGGCTTTCTCACCATTCCCGGACGGGTAAGCAGGCGCTACTTCGAGGAAAAATTCTATGGGCTGCGGGACAGACAATAAGGAGGGAACCACAATGCCGGCATACAAAGACAAGGCAAAGGGCACATGGTATGCGTCCTTTTACTACGAGGACTGGACGGGCAAGAAAGTAAAGAAAATGAAACGGGGCTTTCCCACCAAGCGGGAGGCTCTGGAGTGGGAGCGGACATTCCTGCAACAACAGACCGCCGACCTGGAAATGACCTTTGAAAACTTCGTGGCTGTCTATGTGGCGGACATGAAAGGCCGTATCAAGGAAAACACCTGGGGGACGAAAGAGCATATCCTCTACAAGAAGTTGGTGCCGTACTTCGGCAAGCGGAAGATGTGCGACATTCACTCCAAGGAGGTCATCGCCTGGCAGAATGAAATGCTGGGTTACCGGGACAAGAACGGCAAGCCCTACTCTCCGGTGTACTTAAAAACGCTGCACAATCAGTTGAGCGCCGTGTTCAACCATGCGGTACGGCACTACAATCTAAAGGTCAATCCCGCTGCCCAGGCGGGCAATATGGGAAAGCCAAAGGGACGGGAAATGCTGTTCTGGACAAAGGCGGAGTATCTGAAATTCGCCGAGGCCATGATGGACAAGCCCCTTTCCTATTACGCCTTTGAAATGCTCTACTGGTGCGGCGTCCGGGAGGGGGAGCTGCTGGCCCTCACTCCTGGCGACTTCGACTTTGAGAAACAGACCGTCACCATCTCCAAGTCCTACCAGCGGATTAAGGGCAAGGATGTGATTACCGACCCCAAGACCCCTAAGAGCAACCGGGTCATTCAAATGCCCGCTTTCCTCTGTGAAGAAATGCGAGACTATATCAAGAGCCTGTATGGGGTGAAGCCCACCGACCGCATTTTCACGGTGACAAAATCCTACCTCCACCGGGAGATGGACAGGGGTGCGAAAGAGGCCGGGGTAAAGCGGATCAGAATACACGACCTGAGGCACTCCCACATTTCGCTGCTCATTGACATGGGCTTTACGGCCCTGGCAATCGCTGACCGGGTGGGACATGAAAGCATTGATATTACCTACCGCTACGCCCACCTGTTCCCCACCCGGCAGGCGGAGATGGCGGACAAACTGGACATGGAGCGAAAGGGGGCCTAAATCATGTCAGTGAAAAATCTTGACCGACACAACCGCTGGAGAAACAAAACTGTGGCTTTCCGGGTGTCCCCGGATGAGGACAGGGAAATTGAAACCGCTGTGCGGCTCTCCGGCCTTACCAAACAGGACTACATCACCCGACGGCTGCTGTGCCGGGATGTGGTGGTACAGGGCAACCCCAGGGTGTATAAGGCCCTGCGGAACGAGCTGGCCGCCGTTCTGGAAGAACTGGAGCGTATCGAGGCCGGGAATGGCGTGGATGGGGAGTTGCTGGACACCATCCGGCTGATCGCCGCCATCATGGACGGCATGAGGGAGGATTGATAGATGGATAGATTGCAAGAGAAAACGACTGCCCCATATCCGCCTGTTGGCGCAGACGGGGGACAGTCGCTCTCACAAAAACCTAACCAAAGTATAGCAGAGGGCGTGACAGAACACAAGCCCCCGGAAAGAGATTTGGAGGAAATCCTGCGGCAGATAAGCCGGGTCAATGACCCGGCCTATCTGCCTACCGTGTCTATGAATGACCTCTACGAACAGGTGTACCCCGGCAGACCTCCTGTGGTAGACGGTCTGCTCTATGCGGGGACATATCTCTTTGTGGGCGCTCCCAAGGTGGGCAAGTCCTTTCTCATGGCCCAGCTTGCCTATCATGTGAGTATGGGCCTTTCCCTGTGGGGGTATGAGGTGCGCCAGGGGACAGTCCTCTATCTGGCCCTGGAGGACAACCACCGTCGCTTACAGGAGCGGTTGTACCGGATGTTTGGAGTAGAGAGTACCGGAAACCTGTTCTTTGCCATCGGAGCTAAGCAGCTCGGCGGTGGCCTGGAGGAGCAGCTAAAGGGCTTTGTCCGGGAACACACGGACACCCGGCTTATTATCATCGACACCCTGCAAAAAATCCGGGAGGCCGGGGCAGAGAAGTACAGCTATGCCAACGACTATGAGGTAATCACCAAACTGAAACGGTTTGCCGATATAAGCGGGGTTTGCCTCCTGGTTGTACATCACACCCGCAAGCAGCAGGCCGATGATAAGTTTGATATGATCTCCGGCACCAACGGCTTATTGGGTGCGGCAGACGGGGCCTTTCTGCTCCAAAAGGAGCGGCGGGCAGACAACGCCGCCACCCTGGACATTTCTGGGCGGGATCAGCAAGACCAGCGCCTCTACCTCAAGCGGGACGAGGAACGGCTTGTGTGGGAGCTGGAGCGGCGGGAAACGGAGCTGCGGCAGGAGCCGCCTGACCCGGTGTTGGAGGCTGTTGCCGCCCTGGTAACGGCGGAACGGCCAGAGTGGAGAGGGACGGCCACGGAACTTGTCGCCGCCCTGGGGCTGGATATGAAACCCAATGCCCTGGCTATGCGGCTGAATGTCCGGGCGTGGCGGCTGTCCTATGAGTACCACATCCACTATGAAAGCGCCCGAACCCATGCCGGGTGGAGTATCAAGCTCACGTTGGAGGAACCCCAGGCGTGACGACCGTGACAGCTGTGACAGCTTTTCGGAGTGCGGAGGCGGTGTGTAAAACATCGTCACGGTCGTCACGGCTGTCACGGGGAGCGGGGGCGAAAGTCAAGGGGGCATACCTGCGGGTGGAGATTGCCGCAAGGCAATACAACCCGAACCCCTTGACTTTTGGCCCACGGAGGACACTGGCCGGGTGGGGGGAAAGGCTGTGCCTTTTCCCCCTGCCCAACGGCGAGTGTCAAAGTTTAGGCGGGGTGCAGGGTGCCCTTTTCAAAGGGCGGCCCTGCTGGGG
>CAJLWS010000149.1 GCA_905210385.1 uncultured Eubacteriales bacterium
ACAAAGCCGGCGCCGTCGCGTACCATACGCGGCGGCGCCGGCCTCCTTTTCTCGGTTCAGGAATCAATCCCCCGGGAAACCAGGTATTTCTTCACCATCAGTGCCACATTGAATGTGATTGCGTCGTCAAATTCCCGCAGGTCCAGACCGGTGAGCTTTTTGATCTTCTCCAGCCGGTAGACCAGGGTATTGCGGTGGACGAATAACTTTCGAGCCGTCTCAGACACGTTCAGGTTGTTCTCAAAGAACTTGTTGATGGTAAACAGAGTCTCCTGGTCCAAGGCGTCAATGGGATTCTTCTTGAACACCTCCTGGAGAAACATCTCGCACAGGGTGGTGGGCAGCTGATAGATCAGCCGGCCAATGCCCAGATTCTCGTAGTTGATGATGGACCGCTCCTGGTCGAACACCTTACCCACGTCGATGGCCACCTGGGCCTCCTTATAGGCCCGGGCCAGATCCCGCACATGGTTGACAATGGTGCCCACGCCCACCACGGTCTTGATGCCCAACTCCCGAGTCAGAGCCTCCTGCACCGTTTGAGCAATCTTCTGTACTTCGCGGGAATCAGCGTTTTCCCCCAGCTGCTTGACCAGGGCTACATCGGTTTCACTGATAGACAACACATAGTCGTTCTGCCGGTCCGGGAACAGGCCGGAAATCACATCAATAGCAGCCACATCCGGAGTGCCCAGCTGGCGCACCAGGATTACCGCCCGGGGCACCTCGGAAACGAAATGGAGTTCTTTGGCCCGGACATAGATGTCTCCCAGAAGAATATTGTCACACAGAATATTTTTTACAAAGGTGGCCTTATCGTGCTTCTCCTCATAGTAAGTCTTGGCCCCGTTTAAGGCGATCACCGCCATGGAGCACATCAGCGCGGCCTGCTCATCTTCCCCTCTGGCAAAGGCGGCGTAATCGAACTGGCCGTTCCAGCCCGGCAGAGTCTTAAACGTGTAGCCGTTGCTCACTACCAGGGTGTCCTGTTCCGTGACCAGCATCGCCGCCACATTACTCCACTTCTCGCCGATGCAGGGTAAGTCATTGCAGGCCACCACGGTGCCCTGCTCGTCAATGACACCCACAGCCCGATCGGAACAGTCTTTCATTTGCAGGACAATGCTCTGGAAAATCCGGCTGGACATTTTCTATTTCCCCTTTCTTTGCCGCGGAAACCGCCCCGGCTCCGCCAAATTGAATGGATCAAGTTTAAGTGAACTCATTATATCTGGTTATCTTGCCGATTTCAATAGTTTCTTGAAATTTTTTTGTTGAATTTGCCACAACTTTCGTTTCAATGCCCAAAAAGCGCCTGGATTTCCTCTTTGGTTAGTGCTCTCCAACCACCTTTGCTCAAACTGTCATCCAGCTTCAATGGCCCGAACCTGATCCGCTTCAGATAGGTGACCGGTTTACCACGGGCAGCCATCATTCTCTTTACCTGGTGATATTTTCCCTCATAGAGCGTGAGATGAGCCCGCCGTCCCCCATCCAAAAGCTCCAGCTCTCCAGGCTGGCATACCGTGCCATCTGCCAGGATCATCCCCGCCTCTACCGCCTGCCGGTCCGCTTCCTCTAACACGCCGTCCACTTCGAGATAATAGCCCTTTCCCACATGGCTCCTGGGGGCGAGCAGCCGGTGGGCCAAAGGACCGTCGTTGGTGAGCAGCAGCAGCCCCTCCGTGTCTTTATCCAGCCTTCCAGCGGGAAACAGCCCCAACCGCTGATACCGCTCCGGCAAAAGGGAGAGCACGGTATCCTGTCTGGCGTCTTCCGTAGCGGACAGCACCCCTGCTGGCTTGTTCATCATCAGATAGACTGGGCCGTTTTCCCCGAGCTCCTCTCCATTCACCAGGATGCGGGCCCCTTCCCCCACCTTTTCCTCCGGAGCGCGGCAGAGCCGTCCCCCGACCTGTACCCGGCCAGCCCGGATCAGCTCCCGAGCCTCCTTCCGGCTCCACTGTCCTGTACCTGCCAACCGCTTGTCCAAACGTTCCATACGCCTCTCCTCCACTTCAGTACATCCATCCCCAAGGTTCCCACAACTCAAAAAGCTCTTTTCCTCTCCTGTAACATATTCCCCGGGGAAACTACATAAGTATCACTGTAGCCCAACCTATTGCGAAACGGAGTGGTTCGGTATGTTTATCATGACGGCGCGGATCCCGAAAAAGCGCCTGCTGGCCGGTGCGGTCACCACCCTGTGCTGCTGCATGGCGGTGGTCATCACCCTTGCCCTCACCCTGGGTCAGCGGGCTGTGACCACGGCAGCGGAAGTGGCCAACATCCGGGACAATGACGACCGGATCGCCTATCTCACCGGTCTGGGTTGGCAGGTATCCTCCCAGCCCATCAGCACAGAAGAGCTTTTGATTCCCGAAACCTTCGACGAGAGCTATGCCGATTACCTGTCACTACAATCCGAGCAGGGCTTCGACCTTACCCAATACTGCGGCAAGCGAGTCAAGCGCTATGTCTACGAGATTACCAATTACCCCACCGGTGAGGATGCCGTTCAGGCAGCCCTGCTGATCTACCGCGACCGGGTGGTCGGAGGGCAAGTTCAATCGGCCAGTGGCAGCTTTGTCCACGGCCTTACCATGCCCCAGACCTCCGTCAGCCCACAGAT
Source organism: uncultured Eubacteriales bacterium (assembly GCA_905210385.1). Taxonomy (GTDB): domain Bacteria; phylum Bacillota; class Clostridia; order Oscillospirales; family Oscillospiraceae; genus Enterenecus. The sequence goes on from CAJLWS010000149.1 coordinate 2,633, forward strand.
GAGCACAGAGCCATCCAGTACAGCCTCCTCCACGTAACCCTAAAGTCCGGCCCCAGGCAGACACCTGGGGCCGGGTTTTCTTTCTCACTACGCCAGTGCCTTACTGGCCCGATAGATGAAGAGGATATACATTACGCTCCCTATGAGAGCGGCAATCAGGGTAACCAGCATGATGGGGACAGTGAGCAAATTGATCACCGGGATGAAGGCCAGCAGATCGCAGGCCACAGTGATGACAGTACACACCAGGTTAATCATCCAGACCGTATGTCCCTTCCGGGCCAGCTCCTCCTGGCCCAGGCTGGTCAGCAGCAGGGAGGTGGTGGCGCATACCAGATAGAGTATCGCCAGGTTCAGCACATTGGCCACCAGCGAGAGCAGGCTGCTCAGAAAGCCGCTCCCCAGCAGGTTGGCCAACACGTTGACTACCAGGGTGGCGATGACCAGATAGAAGGCGTTGGCGTACCCTTGGTCGTCCTGCCGAGCCTGATAGAGCCCCATCAGATTGAGGATGCCGCTGACGATGGTCAACACCACTGTCACCATCGTCATCATCACCATGAGCTGGAGGGAACTGAGGGAAAACAGCACCAATACAACTCCAACCACGGGGAGAATCTGTGCCAGGAACACTTTGTGTAGGCCCTGGGCTGCATTGGGATAGGTTCTCATTCTTCAAACTCCTCCTTTTAACTATGTCAGCACTTTACCTGCCAAAAAAGTGAAAGTACGCCACGGCCGCAGCCATTCTACCGGCAAAACCACAAATACAGCTAAAAAGCGTACGCCGCCCCCGCCCACAACGAGCATCAAGATTGGGCACAGATCATCCTGTGCAATCCCCCAACCGAACTGGAGTACGCCTATTCTTCAGTCTCTTTCTCTGCCGGGTCTCCACCTGCCTGCAGTTCAGGAGCCCCTTCCTTGCTCATCTCTTCGTTCTCATCGTAATCCTCATCATACTCGTCGCCGTACTCATCATACTCATCATACTCATCGTACTCATCATACTCATCGTAGTCGTCCTCATCCGTTTGTGTGCTTGTATAGCCCGACGGGACCAGCACCCGGCTAGCACGAAACAGGAACCAAATATACATCAGGCTACCCAGCAGCGCAATAAAAAGTGCAAAGTAGCTCAGCGACGCTTGGGCAGAGGCCAGCCCGGGAATCAGGGACAGCACGGACAGGATCAGAGAGACTGCCGCACACACGACGTTCATCCACAGCACAGGCCTGCCAAGCTTAGCCGTCTTTTCCTGCCCCACATCCATGCAGAGGGCACTGGTAGCCTTGCACACGAAAAAGAGTGTGATCAGGTTCAAAACCGTGATCGCTATTCTACCCAGGGACCCGATCACAGGATAGTTCACACTGGCCAGATTGGCAGTAAAGTTGACAATCAGCACCACCACGGCCAAAATCAGCGCTATGCCATACCGCTTGTCGTCTGACCTGGCCTGACGCAAACCAAACAGGTATAGGAGCAGCCCAGCAAGGAGGACCAAGCCTTCCAACGAACTCCCCGCCAGCAGAGGGGACAACGCAGAGGACAAGGCCTGTCCCACAAAAACCTTATACAGTCCCTGAGCCGCCTTGGGATAACCTTTCATCTTGACGCTTCCTCCTTATTTCTCTCTTCCGCCCCACCTTCCCCATGGATCATATGCACGTTGACATGGGGGTAGGTCATTTCAATGTCCGCCCGGTCAAAGGCCGGCTTGATGCCGTCCATCAGGTCAAAATAGACTGTCCAATAATCGCCGTTATCGCACCAGGCCCGGACCAGGTACTGGATCGCGCTGTCCTGGTAGGCGTATACGCGG
>CAJLWS010000150.1 GCA_905210385.1 uncultured Eubacteriales bacterium
GACGGCGCCGGCTTTGTAACCCTTTGTATCTTTTCAACGTTATATGGGCCAAAAGTTGACATAAAATCTGAGTCGAATTTCCAGTATGCCAGACATATTATGTTGACATAGAAGGAATTACCCTATATAATGGAGAATAGTTACACAGCGTTGCATAAGTTACAAAATGGTTACAAGGGAGGCTCCCTTTCATGATAAGGCTTGTGGACGTGTTCAAGGAATACGACAATGGCACCAAGGCGCTGAAGGGCGTCAACCTGCGAATTGACGACGGAGAGTTTGTCTTTCTGGTGGGGCCATCAGGTTCCGGAAAATCCACCATCATCAAGTTGCTCACGGCGGAGGTAGCCTCCACCCAGGGCCGTGTGATGGTCAACGGCTATAATTTGAACAACATCCGCCAGTGGCAGATCCCCTATATGCGCCGAACCCTTGGCGTAATCTTCCAGGATTTCCGACTCATCGAGAAGAAGACCGTGCGCAGCAACCTGGAGTTCGTCATGCGAATCATAGGCGCCAGCCCCAGGGAGATGCGCCGGCGGATTCCCTATGTCCTGGACCTGGTGGGCCTGTCTGACAAGGCGGATGTATATCCAAATGAGATGAGCGGCGGCGAGCAGCAGAGGGTGGCTATCGCCCGGGCACTGATCAATAACCCCCAGATGATCATCGCCGACGAGCCCACGGGCAATCTGGATCCGCAGCGCTCCCTGGAGATTATGACGCTGCTGGAGCGGATCAATTCCATGGGCACCACCATGCTGGTGGTCACCCATGAGAAGGAACTGGTCAACCGTTTCTCTAAGCGCGTGGTGGCCATCAGAAACGGCGAGTTGACCAGTGATGCGCAGGGGGGCTATTATCAATATGAAAAATCGGTTTAATTTCGGCTACTTCATCAGTGAGGGGGCCCGGAGCATCTTTGCCCATGGCCTGATGTCCTTTGCCGCTGTGTGCATGATCGTGGCTTGCCTGCTTATCATGGGATCCTTCTCCCTGGTGGCCATCAATGCGGACCGGATGCTCAGCCAGGCAGAGGATGACAATGAGTTTCTCGCCTTTATTGATGAGACCTACACGGACCAGCAAATTGGGCAGCTTCAGGATCAGATAGAGGCCGTAGACAATGTGGCCTCTGTGACCTTCGTCACACGGGAAGAGGCGAAGGATACTTATCTTGAGGGGCATGAGGATGAGGGGCTATACGCCGACCTTCCGGACGAGGTGTTCCGGGACCGATTTTCCATACATGTGGTGGATCTGGAGCTCTTTTCCCAGACGGTGGACGTAGTGGAGTCGCTGCCTGGAGTGGTTAATATCCGGGCGGCCGGTGAGCTGGCGGAGGGCTTTGTTACCGTGCGCAACGTGGCCTCTGCCATTGCCTTGGCCTTGGTGGCCATTCTGGCGGCGGTATCCCTGTTCATCATCTCCAACACTATACGGCTGGCCACCTTTGCCCGCCGAGAGGAGATCGCCATTATGAAGATGTGCGGCGCCACCAATGGGTTTGTACGCTGGCCCTTTGTCATTGAGGGACTGATCCTTGGCATTGCCGGCGCGGTCATCGCTTTTTTCCTCCAGTGGGGAATCTACGCCGCCATCTATCGGGCGGTGGTGGCTAACGGCGCCATCGGCATGTTCCCGCTGCTGAGCTTTGGCTCCATCTGGGCCCCCGTGCTGGGCGTGTTCCTGCTGTCCGGTGCGCTGATCGGCGCGTGTGGCTCTGGCTTTGCGATTCGTAGGTTTTTACAGGTCTGACAAGGAGGTTTCCATGAAAAAGAGGACACAGCGCATCATTGTGATCGTTTTGGCGGCGGTTCTGCTGATCTCGGTGCTGGTGCCTGCCCTGGGTACGCTGGCGTCGGCCACCATTACCCAGGATGACATCAACGATCTGGAGAATCAGCTCGACGACATTCAGGATGAGAAAGAGGACGTGGAGCAGGAACTGGAGGAAATCCAGGGAGATCTGGACCAGGCGGCGCAGGCCATTGAGTTGGTGCAGAGCCAGTTGCTGCTTACCGAGGAGCAGATTTCCACCAGCCAGTTGCTGTTGGATGAGTATGATGCTCAGATTGCCGAAAAGGAGAGCGAGATTGCTCAGCTGGAGGCGCAGGAGGCCGACCAGTATGAGGAGTTCTACGCTCAGGTGCGCTGGTTGGAAGAGACAGGTCCAGTATCCTACTTGTCCGTCTTTTTCCAGGCATCCAGTTTTTCTGAGATGTTGGACTATGCTATGCTGATCCTGGATATCATGGATTACAGCGACCGGATCATCACCGAACTTCAGCAGACCCAGGCGGAGTTGGACGTGGCCCGAGGGGAACTCCAGGAATCCAGGGATGCCCAAGCCCTGGTGCAGCAGGATCTGGAGCGGCATCAGGCGGAACTCACTGCCCAACGCGAACAGGCTCAAAGCCTTTATAACGAGATCTCCCAGACCCAGGCAGAGCTTACAGCCAAGGCCCAGCAGTTAGCTGCGGACGAGGCGGAAATGGCCGATCTGCTGGAGGAGGCGGAGCGGAAGTATGCCGAACAGATCGCTGATGCCAACGAGAATAATGACGGCGTATACACTTGGCCGCTGCCTGGCTACTACAACATCTCTTCCCGTTTCGGAAGCCGTACCCACCCCATTACCGGACGGCCGGATAACCACCTGGGCAATGACGTCCCCGCCCCTGCATGGACCCCCATTCTGGCGGCTCAGAGCGGTGTGGTCACTGTGTCCCGGTACAACTCCTCTTACGGCAACTACTGCATCATCAACCACGGCAATGGCTACTCCACCCTGTATGCCCATCAGGTGACCCTCCCCACCGTCTCTGAGGGGGATACCGTAACCAAGGGCCAGGTCATTGGCTATGTAGGTACCACCGGAAGTTCCACCGGCAACCACCTGCACTATGAGCTGCGCATCAACGGTACCCGGGCCGACTCCCTCATGCTCTATCCCGGCATGACCTTCTACTGGGGCGGCGTAGCCATTCAGGGCGGATGAAGCCGCTCTTTGTGCCCTGTCTAAAGTTCGCACCCGCAGGTGCGAAAAAGTGATAAACCGTTTTTGGCCGGGGCGTGTATCTGGCCCAAACGGATCCTCTTTTTTTCACGGCGCCCCACGGGGTGTGCCGCAAACTCTGCGAGGCTATTTTGAGAATGGAGGCGCGGGTACAGGCCCGCGCCTCCTACGGTATTCCAAGCGGAATTCAGTGCAAGTTCAGCAAAATCTCCAAGGGGGCGTACATGGAATGGAAGAGCAGACGGTGCAACCGATGGAAGGACAGATGGTACAACGGATAGAAAAGCGCCGCTGGATGCCCGGTTGGGCGAAGATCCTGATTGCGGTGGTCCTCACCCTGGCTCTGTCCACGGCGGGCTGGTGCCTGCTGTTGGGCCAAAATGGTCTGGCGTTGGTGGAGGGCTGGCTGCTGGCCCGGTTCGCCTTTGTGGACACCCAGGCGGACCTGGATGGGGCGGTGGATCAGGCGCTGAGCGGCCTGGTCTCCGGCCTGGGGGACCGCTGGTCCTACTACCTGGATGAGGAGAGCTACCAGCAGACCCAGGAGCGCCGGGCGAACAACTATGTAGGCATCGGCGTGACGGTGAATGCGGTGGACCGGGAGGAAGGCCTGCTGGTGCTCTCGGTCACCGACGGCGGTCCCGCCCAGGCGGCTGGCATGGTGGCTGGGGATGTGATTACTGAGGTAGATGGGACGTCCATCGCCGGGGATGCCCGGCAGGAGGGGGCTGACCGCATTGCCGGGGAGGAGGGAACCCAGGTGACACTCACGCTTCTGGGAGAGGACGGGACCATTCGAGATGTGACCTGTACCCGGACTACCCTGCGCAATCCTTCCGCTCTGGGGCAGATGCTGGAGGGGGACGTCGGTTATATTCAACTGTCCAACTTCTATTCCGGTGCGGCTGACAGCTTCCGAGAAGAGGTGGATGCCTTGGTGGAGCAGGGGGCGCGGGGATTGATCATCGACCTGCGGAACAACCCCGGCGGATATATCTCTGAGCTGACCGCAATCCTGGACTACCTGCTGCCTGAGGGGCCGGTATTCCAGCAGAATCCCCGTTGGGGTACCCAAAGTGTGTACCAGTCGGACGCCAACTGCATCGACCTGCCTATGGTTACCCTGGTGAATGCGGACACCTACTCCGCTGCGGAGCTGCTGGCGGCGGAGCTGAAGGAGTTCCAGGGATACCCGGTGGTGGGGGGACGGACCTCGGGGAAGGGGTATTCTCAGATCACCTTCCCGCTGATCAACGGGGGCGGCCTGGGGTTGTCTACCGCCACCTACTGTACTGGAGAGGGCAACTCTCTGATCGGGGTGGGTATCATCCCAGATGTGGAGCTGGAGCTGTCCGGGGAGGAGGACAACCAGCTCCAGGCGGCCATGGAGCTGCTGGAGGAGCAGATATAGAAAACGGTGCCCGCCGCGTC
>CAJLWS010000151.1 GCA_905210385.1 uncultured Eubacteriales bacterium
GCGGTGCCCCCCGCCACGGCGCTGGCCCCCGCCAGCATGAGCTGGGCGGCGGAATCGCCGTCGGACACGCCGCCCATGCCCAGAATGGGCAGGGAGACGGTGCCGGCTACCTCCCACACCATGCGCACCGCCACGGGGAGAACGGCGGGGCCGGACAAGCCGCCGGTGTTCATTTTCAAAATGGGCCGCCGGTTGTTCACGTCAATGCGCATACCCCGCAGGGTGTTGATGAGGGACAGTGCGTCGGCGCCCGCATCGGCCACAGCCCGGGCGATCTCGGTGATGTCGGTGACGTTGGGGGAGAGCTTGACCATCACCGGCACCTTTCCGGCGTGGGCCTTGGCCACCCGGGTGACCTCGGCGGCCAGCTCCGGCCGGGTGCCGTAGGCCAGGCCGCCCGCCTTCACGTTGGGGCAGGAGATATTGACCTCGATCAGATCCATCCCGGCATCCGACAACTTTTCACACATCACGCCATACTCCTCCGGGGTATTGCCTGAGATGTTGGCGATGACCTTCACGTCATACTGCCGCAGGAAGGGAAGCTCAGTCCGGATAAAAGCATCCACACCGGGGTTTTGCAGCCCCACACTGTTGAGAATTCCCATGGGAGTCTCCGCGATGCGGGGGGGAGGGTTGCCCTCCCGGGGGGCGGCGGTGAGCCCCTTGACACAGATGGCCCCCAGCTCGGACAGGTCGTAGAACTGCCCGTACTCCCGGCCGAAGCCGAAGGTGCCGGAGGCCACCACCACCGGGTTCTTCAGCTCCACCCCAGCCAGGGTGACCGCCATGGATGGGTTACGCATTCCAGTCCACCTCCTCAGCGGGGAAGACGGGTCCGTCCTTACAGACGTGCTTCATGGCCCCGTCCGCCATTTGACAGGCGCACACCAGGCAGGCGCCCACGCCGCAGCCCATGCGCTCCTCCATGGAGACTTGGCAGGGAACCCCCGCCTGGGCGCACACCGCAGCAACTGACTTCAGCATGGGCTTGGGACCGCAGGCCAGAACGGCCGTAAAGGCATTGTCCTTTTCGAGTTCCTGCCGAACCAGGACGTCCACGAAGCCGTGGTAACCCAGGGAGCCGTCATCGGTGCCCAGGCGGACACCGCCTGGGCAGGCCTGTCCAAACTCCTCCAGCAGCATGGCATGCCGGGCAGAGCGAAAGCCCAGCACCGCCGTGCAATTCCGGCTGCCCTGAACCGCGCAGCCCAGCAGGGGAGGCACCCCGATGCCGCCGCCTACCAGCAGATATTTCCCCTCTGGACGGACGGAAAAGCCGTTGCCCAGGGGACCCAAAACGTCCAGACTGTCCCCTACCTTACGTCGGGCCAGCCACTGCGTGCCCTTACCGCGCACCTCAAAGACCACCCGGATCAGATCCCGCTGGGCGGACCAGTTGCAGATGGAGATTGGGCGGCGCAGCAGATGACTGTGGCCGCATTTGATGTGGAGGAACTGGCCCGGAGCGGAGATCTGCTCCGCGATTCCATGGCTTTCCACTGTCATGGTCCAACCGCCGGAGGGCAGCTGGGTCACCTCCAAAACCTTACAGTTCGTTTCAACTTTCATCTCTCACACTTCTTTGCCGTTATCATTTTGAGCCGGAACCTGGTCCCGCAGCGGACGTGCCCGCCGCGGGAAGGGGACGACGGGCACATATCTGCTTATAGAATTGTGATGTATCGCTTCAGCTCGTCCCGCATCCGAATGGCAGCGTCCCTGGCGGCCTCCTGGTAGTCCATTCCCTCCTTGCCGGTCTTCTGCCAGGCGCACATGATGGAGCGGGAGGCGTTGACGATGGCCCCCCGGCCCAGCTCATCAAAGGCGTAGCGCACGTCGGCAGCGGTGCCCCCCTGGGCCCCGTAGCCGGGTACCAGGAAGAAGGTGCGCTCCAAACGGCGGCGCAGCTCCTTGAGTACGGAGGGGTGTGTGGCGCCCACCACGGCCCCCAGGGCGTTGTACCCATACTTGCCAGCGGTGTCCTTCCCCCAGCGCTCGATCAGGTCGCCCATGACCGTATACACCACCCGATCTCCGGCCACCATATCCTGAAGCTCCATCGAGGAGGGATTGGAGGTCTTTGCCAGTATAAAGGCAGACTTGCTTCGGGCCACGCACTGGTCCAGGAATGGTCTGATGGCGTCGGAGCCCATATAGCCGTTGAGGGTGACGCAGTCCGCGTCAAAGACCGGGCACTCAGTCTCTCCCACCTTGGTGACTCCCAGCCAGGCCTCGGCATAGGCGGCGGCGGTGGAGCCGATGTCCCCCCGCTTGATGTCCGCAATGACGTACAGTCCCTTTTCCTTAGCGTACTGAATGGTTTTCTCCATCACTGCCATGCCTCGCCAGCCCAGGTTCTCGTAGTAGGCGGACTGGGGCTTGACTGCTGGAACGACGTCGCATAATGCGTCGATCAGGCCCTGGTTGAACTTCCAGATGGCATCCGCAGCCCCTTCCAGCGTCTGGCCAAACTGGGCAAAGCTCTCCTCCTGAAGGTGGGCGGGCACATACTCGATGCGGGGATCCAGCCCCGCAACAGTGGGATTCTTCAGCTCCCGGATCCTATCCTGCAAAACATCAAATGACATGATCAAACCTCCCGATAAATGATGGTTCCTTCAGAAATAGTATATTTGACCTTGCCCCGGACAGACATGCCGTGGAAGGGGGTATTCCTGCCTTTGGAGGCAAACTGATTCCGGTCGATGGTCCAAATCTCGTCCGGGTCAAAGAGCACCAAGTCGGCGGTTCCCCCCACGGCGATCCGGCCCTTGTCCAGTCCCAGCACGGTGGCAGGGGAGGCAGACATCAAGGCAATGACCCGGGGCAGAGACAGCAATCCGGTATGATACAGTTGGGTGAGGGCCAGGGACAAGGAGGTTTCCAGCCCAACCATGCCGCTGGGCGCTTCGGATAGGGGCTTTTCCTTCTCCCATTGGCAATGGGGGGCGTGGTCGGTGACGATGGCGTCGATGGTACCGTCGGCCAGGCCGTCCAGGATGGCCTGGCGGTCCTGTACCGTGCGCAGGGGCGGATTGACCCTTGCCATGGTACCCTGCTTCAGGACTTCCTCCTCTGTCAGGGTGAAGTACTGGGGGCAGGTCTCACAGGTGATGGACACCCCGCGGGCCTTGGCCCGGCGGACAATGTCCACCGCCTTGCCCGTGGAGATGTGGCAGATGTGCACATGGGCGCCGGTCTCCTCGGCCAGCATGGCATCCCGCATGACCTGGAGCTCCTCGGCGATGGCCGGACGGCCGGGAAGGCCAAGCGCTCGGGAAACCTTGCCCTCGTTGACGGCATAGTTCTGCACCATGTCCCGGTCTTCACAGTGGTCCAGAAGGGGGATACCCAACCTTGCGGCCTCCTGCATGGCCCGGCGCAGCAGGGCCAGGTTCTGGATGGGTACTCCGTCGTCGGTGAAGGCGGGAGCCCCTGCAGCGTGCAGGGCGGCAAAGTCGGTGAGGGCTTCGCCTTTCTGTCCCACCGTGACTGCTCCGGCGGGAAGCACGTGGACGCCGGTGGGCGCCGCCTTTTCCATCACCGTCCGGACCATCTCCGGACAGTCGGTGGCGGGCCTGGTGTTGGGCATGGCCACCAGGGTGGTCACTCCGCCCCGGGCTGCGGCGGCGCAGCCGGTGGCCACCGTCTCCTTTTTCTCAAAACCGGGCTCCCGCAGATGGACGTGCATGTCCACCAAGCCCGGAGCCACCACCAGGCCAGAAGCGGAGATCACCTGGGCGTCTGGGCAGTCTAATTGGGGGCCAAGCTGGGAAATACGCCCGCCCTCGATTAAAATATCCGCCACCTGGTCCAGACCGCTGACCGGGTCGATCACTCTGCCGCCTTGAATCAGAAGCCGCAAAGAAAGCACCTCCCGTAAAAGCATGACATCATAAGAATATTATATCGGAGATACCGCTGGAAGGCAAGGAAAAAAGGTGAATCAGAATCTGGCAGATCCGGGCGGCAGGTTGAAGAAAATTCCGTAAAAAAGGCCCAGATCCACAGCCGGATCGGGCCTTTGGTGCGAGCAAGCCTGTAAGCCGGGTTCTGTCCTTTAAGACAGCCATCTATCTAGGCACGCTGTTGCCGGCGTGCTCCAGCCGCCTCCTCGGAGCGGTCGGGCCAGCCACCTCCTAAACGCGGCCGGGCCGGCCTGTTGCGTTACCACGGTGTTGCTCCGGATAGAGTTTACAGCGATGAGCAGTTTCCAGTCATCGGGCGGGCGCTTATCTCCGCCTTTCCACCCTTACCGCCCATTGCCCGTCAATGATTTCGACCGTTTTCAAGGAGTCTGCCCAATTTGAATGGGGCTACCCAAAGAAAGGCGGGCGTAGCCGGCGCTTTGCGCCGACTGCGACCGCCGGACGGTTAACTCCATTGACGGGCAATGGCCGGCGGTATATCTCTGTTGCACTTTTCCTGAAGTCGCCTTCGGCGGG
>CAJLWS010000152.1 GCA_905210385.1 uncultured Eubacteriales bacterium
GCTGGCCCCTATCCTGCCCACTATGGCGGTGCTGGGCCTGGTGCTGGTAGGCTTTCTCTCCTTGCTGATCCGCATGATGGAGCAGCCCGACCTGGCGCTGCGCCACGCCTCCTTTAACCGCTATATCCTGCTATATGCGGTCATCTATCTGGTGGGCACCCTGTTCTCTGTCACCCTGTCCGGCAGTTTGCAGGGGGGGATGTTGACGGTAGTGTTCGTCCTCTTCGCCCTGGTACTGCAAAATTCCATCACCACCCGCAGCCAACTGGACACTCTGCTGTTCCTGATGGTACTGGCCGGGACAGCGGTGGCCCTGTACGGCGTCTGCCAGTATCTATTTGGCTGGGGCTATCAGTCGGCAGCCTGGGTGGACGCGGAGATGTTCGGCGACACCAATTTCCGGGTGCCCTCCACCTTGGGCAACCCCAATATGCTGGGGCAGTATCTGATCCTGGTCATCCCCCTGGGCGGAGCCGGACTTCTGGCGGCTAAGGATTGGGGCAAGCGGGTGTTTTATCTGTGCTGCTGCGCCGTCATGTGCCTGTGCATGCTTCTCACCCTGTCCCGGGGAGCCTGGCTGGGATTGCTGTTCGCGGGCTTTATATTCCTGATGTTGCTGCAGCCCCGGCTGCTGCTGCTGGTTCCCCTGGCGCTGGTGGCCCTATATTTTGTGCTGCCGGACACGGTGATTGCCCGGTTTACCAGCATCGGGAATCTGGCGGACACCTCTACCTCCTACCGACTGTCTATCTGGCTTGGAACCTTGGACATGCTCCGGGATTACTGGCTTTGCGGTGTGGGACCGGGGGAGGCAGCCTTCAACCTGGTTTATCCCCGCTACAGCTACAACGAGATCGTCGCCCCCCACTCCCATAACCTGTTCCTGCAGATCGTATGCGACGCGGGGATCGTTGCCCTGCTGGTGTTCGTGCTTCTGCTATTTCACTTTTTCCGGGACCTGTGTGCGGCCTTCTGCCGGGAAAAGGATTCCTTCAGCCGCCTGCACCAGGTGGCGATCATCTCGGGCATGCTGGGCTTCCTGGTTCAGGCCATGACAGACTATTCCTTCTATAATTACCGGGTCATGCTTCTGTTCTGGATCTTTGTGGCTCTGGGGGCGCTGGTGGCCCGACGGGACCTGCTGCCGGAAAGGGGGCAGGGAATATGATCCGGGTGCTGAATGTCATCAGCGACACCAATATCGGCGGCGCGGGCCGAGTGATTCTGAACTACCTGCGCTATGCGGACCGAGAGCGGTTTGAAACCTGGGTGGCCGTGCCGGAGGGCAGCGCGCTGATCCAGCCGCTGGAGGAGGCGGGGGCCAGGGTGATCCCTGTGGCGGGGATGGCAGACCGGTCCTACCACCGGGAGGATGTGAGGACGCTGGAGCAACTCATTCGCCGGGAGGAGCCGGACCTCGTCCACACCCACGGATCCCTGTCTGGGCGCATCGCCGCCCGGCGGTGCGGAAGAAAGGTGGTCTATACCCGTCACTCCGTCTTTCCTGTGAGCGCCAAGCTGCGCTATCCCCCGGGACGGTGGGTGAACAAGTGGATAAACGAGCACTACGCCGACCGGATTATCGCGGTGAGCCCCGCTGCGGCAGAAAATCTTACCGATGCGGGAATTTCTCCCCGCCGCATTACGGTCATCCTCAACGGGGTGGCCCCAGTGGAGCGCAGCGGCCCGGAGGCCTGTCGGGCCTTGCGGGAGAAGTACGGCCTGTCAGAAGGGGTGTTCACCGCCGGCATTCTGGCCCGGCTGGAGCCCTATAAGGGCCACCTCCATGTGATGGAGGCGGCCCAACTGTTGAAGGAGGAGGGGCGAAGGATCCAGATTCTCATCGCCGGCGCCGGGGGCTATGAGCGGGAACTGCGAGAGGAAGCCGCCCGCCGGGGACTGGGGGACACCGTGTTTTTCCTGGGATTCCAGGCGGACGTGGCTCCGGTGCTGTCCGTGCTGGACGTGCAGCTCAACGCCTCTTACGGTACAGAGGCCACCAGTCTGGCCCTGCTGGAGGGGATGAGTCTGGGCGTACCAGTCATTGCCAGCGACTACGGGGGAAACCCATGGATCATCGAGGACGGAGAGACTGGACTGATCTTTCCCACCCGGGACAGCGCTGCCCTAGCCCGCTGCATTGCCCGGTTCATGGATGAGCCGGAGACCCGCTCCCATATGGGCAGGCGGGCCCGGGAGCAGTTCCAGGCTCGGTTTACCGGAGAGATGTTTGCGAGGAACGTGGAGCAAGTATACCTTGAGGTTCTGAAAGGAGAAACCCATGGAACAGAGTAATCCCAAATTCCGTCTGCGGCTAAACCTGTTTGACGCCGTGATCTTGGTACTGGTACTGGCGGTCGGCGCTGTGCTGGTCTGGTTCAGCCTGCGATCTTCGGGCACGGAGGAGTCTGCCCCTTCCGCCCGGTCGGTACAGTACACCATCCTGATTCCTCGGATGATGGAGGGGGACAGCGCCCTGATTCAATCCGGAGACCAGCTGGAGGACACCGTGGAGAACTATCAGCTGGGCACTGTGGTATCTGTCACTGTCCAGCCTGCTGTAGTCCAGGTGTTGAACCAGGAGACCAGAAGCTACGTGGATGCGGTGCTGGAGGGCTATGAAGACGTGTATATCACCGTGACAACCACCTGCACTGAGAGTGAGGACGCGCTGATGGTGGGCGGTGGCTATGACATCCGGGTGGGGCAGACCGTCGGCGTGCGAGGACCTGGTTACCTAGGCAGCGGGCGGGTGACTGAGATTGTAAGGGGGAGTGAGGGATGAAGCTGATAGATCGCGACGGCCGTCTCTTCGGAAAGATCAGCGTCATCGACGTGATCGTGCTCGCCGTGGTTGTGGTATTAGTGGCTGCGGTGTTCACGAAGACCCGGATGCCCCAGACGGGGGCCACGGTGTCCACCGTTCCGGTGGTGTATACCATGCGGGTGCAGAACCAGCCGGAGTATATGCTAGACGCCATTCAGGTGGGGGATCAGCTGTTTGATGAGGCCCGCAGTACCGGAGGCTCGCTGGGTACCATCACGGATGTCCAGGTGAGCGACGGCACTTACCAGGCTTCCCTGAACGATGGCACCGTGGCCATGGTGCCGGCGGAAGGCTACTATGACCTCCTGCTGACCATAGAGGGGGAGGCCCTGGTAGAGGAGGGCGGAATGGTACTGCTCAATCGGGTGTACGCCCTGGGGGTCAATACCAACCGGGCGTTTATCACCAAATACGCCAGCTTTACCGGCCGGGTGATGAGCATTCAGATCTCCGAAACGAATTCCGAAGGGTGAGAGGGGAACGGCCATGCGGATTTTAATGGCGACCATGGGGCTGGACATCGGCGGGGCGGAGACCCATATCGTGGAGCTGTCCAAGTGCCTCAAGGCCCAGGGGCATGATGTGCTTATTGCTTCCAATGGGGGAATCTATGTCCCGGAGATCGAGGCAGTGGGCATTCGCCACTACAGTGTCCCCATGCATCGCCGGGATGTGAGGTGTATGATACGCTCCAGACAGCTGCTGGAGCGCATCATCCGGCAGGAGCGCCCCGATATCGTCCACGCCCATGCCCGCATTCCTGCTTTCCTGTGCGGCACGCTTCAACGGAAGCTACGCTTCCCCTTTGTCACTACGGCACACTGGGTCTTTGACAGCCGTGGGATGGTGCGCTACCTCACCAACTGGGGCCAGCGCACCATCGCGGTGAGCGAAGACATCCGGGACTACCTCATTCGGGAATACAGCCTGCCGCCGGAACACATCACGGTCACGGTCAACGGGATTGATACGGATAAGTTTTCCCTGATTGGTCCCGGGGAGGGAATCCTGACGGAGTTGGGGCTGGATTCGAGTAAACCGGTGGTATGCCATGTGAGCCGACTGGACGAGGACCGAGCTTTGGTGGCCGGACAGCTAGTGTCCATCGCTGGGGAGCTGGATCGAGCGGTGCCGGGGATTCAGATCCTTATTGCCGGAGGAGGGAACACTTTTGAGCGGATCAGGGGTCAAGCGGACGAAGTAAACAGGAAGCTAGGCCGCACCTGCATCGTCATGACTGGCCCTCGCTCAGACGTAAACCGAATTGTGGCGGCGGGGGATTTGTTTGTGGGCGTATCTCGCGCTGCCCTGGAGGCCATGTCGGCGGCCAAGCCGGTTATCCTGGCAGGCAACGAAGGCTGCCAGGGCCTGTTTTCCCCAGACCAGCTGGAGCGTGCCCGGGAGGGTAACTTCTGCTGCCGAGGTTTTCCTCTGCCGGAGCCGGAGCAGCTTCGGGACGCTGTGCTGGCGGCGCTGTCCCTGCCGGAGGCGGAGAGGGAAGCTCTGGGGGCATACGGCCGTCAGGTAATCCTGGAACACTATTCCGTGCGGCGGATGGCGGAGGACTGCCTAGGGGGGTACGACCAGGTGCGCCGCCGCCAGTATCATGTGGGGATGA
>CAJLWS010000153.1 GCA_905210385.1 uncultured Eubacteriales bacterium
TTCTTCACTTGTCCAATATGTATTGTAATCCTACATCTTTTCTTCCTTCCTTAGCTTAAAAGATATTGCATTTTCGGAGAAACCTGCTATACTGTACTATGTTTAGGTCTACGCTGCCGCGGCAGCAAATCCAAGCAGACCGCAATTATAGGAGGTTATCCCCTTGTCCGACGACCCGTTGTTATCGATCCTGATCCTGGTCCTACTTACCGCCATCAACGCCTTCTTCGCCGCGTCGGAGATCGCCGTCATCTCCCTGTCTGAGGTCAAACTGAGGAAGCAGGCGGAGGAGGGGGACCGGAGAGCCAAGAAGCTGCTGGCCCTGATGCAGGCGCCCGACAACTTCCTGTCCGCCATCCAGATCGCCATCACTCTGGCCGGCTTCCTGAACGCGGCCTTCGCCGCCGACAGCTTTGCCGATCCCCTGACCCAGTGGCTGTATGAGGAGGTAGGCTTCACAGCCCTCCCTGTTAGCGTACTCAGTACCCTCATGGTCATCCTGGTCACCATTATCCTCTCTTACTTCACCCTGGTGCTGGGTGAGCTGGTACCCAAACGGGTGGCCATGAAGAAGACCGAGGGGGTAGCCCGGGCCACAGTTGGCGTAGTGTGGGCGGTGGCCACGGTGTTCCGCCCGGTAATCTGGCTGCTGAGCAAGTCCACCAACGGGGTGCTGCGTCTGCTCCACATCGATCCTAAAGCCGACGAGGAGGACGTGAGTGAGGACGAGATCCGCATGATGGTGGACCTGGGCGAGGAACGGGGCGCTATCCAGTCCAACGAGAAAGAGCTCATCGATAACATTTTCGAGTTTAACAATACCACCGCCGAGGACGTGATGGTCCACCGCACCGACATGGTGATGATCTGGGTAGGGGACACTCCGGAGGAAATCCTGCGCACCATCCGGGACTCCGGCATTTCCCGATTCCCCGTCTACGACGAGGATGCGGATGACATTGTGGGCATTCTGAACACCCGGGACTACCTGCTCAACGCCCAGCTGCCCAAGCCCAAGCCCCTGCGGGAGCTGCTGCGCTCGGCCTACTTCGTCCCGGAATCGGTGCGAACCGACGTGCTTTTCCGGGATATGCAGAGCAAGAAGGTCCACCTGGCCATCGTGGTGGATGAGTACGGCGGCACCTCCGGCCTGGTCACCATGGAGGACCTGCTGGAGGAGATCGTGGGCAACATCTACGACGAGTTCGACCCCCAGGAGGAGAAGGACATCGAGCAGGTGGACCAAAACCTCTGGCGGATCTCCGGCTCCTGCGACCTGGAGCAGGTCTCCGAGGTCCTGGGCATGGAATTCCCTGAGGAAGTGGAATCCGATACCCTGGGCGGACTGGTCTTCGCTCAGCTGTCCGCCATCCCCCAGGACGGCAGCCAGGTAGAAGTGGACACCTGCGGGCTGCACATCAAGGTACTGGAGCTCACCGACCGCCGGGTGGAATGGGCTTTGGTCTCTAAGCTCCCCGCTCCCGCCTCCGTACAGGATGGGGACGGGCAGAAATAATGCGTTATCTCTCTTCCGGCGCGGCCACTGGTTCCGCGCCGGTTTTCTTTTCCCCACTCTCGGAAAAGCCATGGCAGATTTTACAGAAAAGACTTTGTAGATATATTGTCAAACTCGAGGAAATCATGTATCATAGGATTCGTGTAGAAAAAAGTTCCCTCTCAAATTTGGAATGGAGGTTCTTTGCATGAGAAAAACGAAAATCGTCTGTACCCTGGGACCCGCGTCTGACAGCGAGGAGATCATTGAAAAGCTGATCCTTTCCGGCATGGATGCCGCCCGGTTCAATTTTTCCCACGGCAGCCACGAGACCCATCTGGCTCTGCTCACCCGCTTCAAGCATGTGCGGGACAACCTGGGCCATCCCGTGGCCACCATTCTGGACACCAAGGGACCCGAGATCCGCATCCGCACCTTCAGCTGTGAGCGCATTACCCTGACCGAGGGAGCCGAGTTCACCCTGACCACCCGGCAGGTGGAAGGGAATTCCAACATTGTCTCCGTCACCTATGAAAACCTGCACAATGAGCTGACCCCTGGCTGCCATATCCTGGTGGACGACGGATTAGTGGACCTGGAGGCGCAGGAAATCACCGGGCAGGACATCCGCTGCAAGGTGGTCACCGGCGGCGATCTGTCCAGCAACAAATCCATCAACATCCCCGGTGTCCACATCCACCTGCCCGCCCTTACCGAGAAGGACAAGGAAGATCTGAAATTCGGGGTGGAGAACGACTTCGACTTCATCGCCGCCTCCTTTGTCCGTCAGGCCTCCGATGTGGAGGAGATTCGCGCTGTGCTGGACTCCCTGGGCGGCCGAGACATCGGCATTATTGCCAAGATTGAAAACCGGGAGGGCGTGGACAACCTGGACGCCATCGTGGATGTGTCTGACGGCATCATGGTAGCCCGTGGCGACATGGGGGTGGAGATTCCCGCCTACGAGGTGCCCATCGTCCAGAAGCGGATGATCAAGTCCGCCATCCGCAAGGGCAAGCACGTCATCACCGCCACCCAGATGCTGGATTCCATGATCCGCAATCCCCGTCCCACCCGGGCGGAGGTGTCTGATGTGGCCAACGCCGTGTTTGACGGCACCAGCTGCGTGATGCTCTCCGGAGAAACCGCCTCGGGCAAGTACCCCATCGAGGCCCTTCAGACCATGGTAGATATTGTGGTGGCCGCCGAGGAGGACATTGACTACTGGAAGCGGTTCCGCAACGCCACCTATGACCATACCTCCACCATCACCGACGCCATCAGCCACACCAGCTGTCTGACTGCTATGGATCTGTCCGCCACTGCCATCTTGGCCGCCACCCAATCGGGGTACACCGCCCGGATGATCTCTCGGTTCCGCCCTGGGTGCGTCATTGCCGCCCTTACCACTGAGGAGCGGGTACGCCGCCAGCTGGCCATCTCCTGGGGCGTGGCTCCCTACTTGGTGGGCAACGTGGACTCCACCGACCGCCTGTTCTCCCTGTCCGTGGACGCAGCCCGAAAGGAGGGGCTGGTGGAGAAGGGGGACACTGTGGTCATCACCGCCGGCGTCCCCATCGGCCGCAGCGGCTCCACCAACCTGATCAAGGCCCAGGTGGTGAAGTGATCCAGCTCGGGGGGCTGCGGCCCCCCGATTCCCCTGTGGGGGTTCTTTCCTTTGTTTCGCCAAAAGGCGAAACCTCGTCGTCGCAAAAACCTCTTCGCTGGGTTTTGCGGAACCCTAGGGCTGAATCACTTGCACACTGCACTCGTGGTGGAGCTGAACAGCCCCACCTAACATCATTTTCGATAGAAATGTGGCATGCCCGCCATGATGATGAATAACCTACGAGAATCGGTCGAGCTCGTTCAAGTATGGATGCGTTGTGGTTCATTCGCCCCTACTGATAAAACATCCATGTGGCGATAAACCCTTATCTATCACCATGGAGGGAATGGATCCCCCCTGTGATAGAGCGCTATTTATTTAGGAGGTGGACTTTTGAACTGTCCCTATTGCAATGGCCAAATGGAAACTGGCGTGATTCAAAGTCCGCACGAGCTTGCGTGGAAAAGGAAAAAATCACTGATTGGCGCGGCGGAGCTTCAGAAAGATTCCGTGGTGCTGGCGGAACGGTCCTTTATGAAAGGTTCCTGTGTGACCGCATATCTGTGCCGTTATTGTAACAAAGTAGTGATTGAGGTGTCTCTGTGACCATCTTCGATATCATGGGCCCTGTCATGGTGGGGCCGTCCAGTTCCCATACGGCCGGGGCGGTCCGGATCGGCCTGGTGGCCCGCCGCCTGCTGGGCCAGACGCCACGGCACGCGGAGATCCTGCTCCACGGGTCCTTCGCCGCCACCGGAGCGGGCCACGGCACTGACCGGGCCATTGTGGCCGGGCTGCTGGGGATGGAGCCCGACGACCCGGAAATCCCCTACAGCTTTCAGCTGGCCCAAAAGGCTGGCATAACGGTGGATCTGCGTACGGTGGCCCTACATCATGCCCATCCCAACACCGCCGTCCTCCACCTCACCGGCCCGGAAGGGCAGGCCCTGACCCTCTCCGCATCCTCTCTGGGGGGCGGACGCATCCGGGTCAACGCCATTGACGGCATGGAGGCCTCCTTCTCCGGTGCCTATCCCACCCTCATCATCCGAAATGAGGATCGGCCGGGCATTGTGGCCGAGGTGTCCCAGGTCCTGTCCCGCTGCAACGCCAACATCGCCGCTATGCAGCTCTACCGGGACCGGCGGGGCGGGCTGGCCGTCATGGTCATCGAGTGCGACGCCCCCCTGCCCTCCGAGGCGCGCCGGCGCCTGGCGGCGCTGGACGGGGTGGTGCGGTGCACCTATCTGGACATGGAAGGAGCGTGACGGCATGGCTTTTTCATCGGTTGCCCAGCTGACCGCCGCCCGGGACATCCCCCTGTGGCGGGCGGTG
>CAJLWS010000154.1 GCA_905210385.1 uncultured Eubacteriales bacterium
GAGCCCGGACTTTCCTCATGAGCGGCCTTTCGGCCTACCCACGCGGCTGTCCAGCTTACTCGCGAAAGAGATTTTATCTTATCTTTCGGTGATTGTCAAATAGGAGTTGTTGCGGTATAATATCATGATGTGACTTTGGACCTGGAAACGGGGTGCCGGGTGGCAGATAACCCCTCTTTGGACACCGAAGGGCAGACCGTGGCACACCGCTAATTTGAAATAGGAGGCAGTCAGATCCATGCAGTCGATCTTGCAGGAGTATATGAGCACGTTGAAGGGGAAGCGGGTGGCCGTCATCGGCATCGGTGTGTCTAACACCCCTTTGATCGAACGTTTGCTTCAGAGCGGCGTTCAAGTTTTGGCCTGCGATAAAAGAGACCGGAGCAGCTTTAACGGCCTGATCGAGGCCTTGGAGCGCAAAGGACTGGAGGCCTGTCTGGGACCTGGATACCTGGATCGCCTGGATGGGGTAGAGGTGATTTTCCGTACCCCCGGTCTGCGACCGGATGTTCCTCAGGTTGCCAGGGCGGTGGCCAGTGGGACCAAGCTCACCTCGGAGATGGAGGTATTTATGGAGCTGTGTCCCTGCCAGATTATCGCCGTCACCGGATCGGATGGGAAAACCACCACCACCTCTATGATAGCAGGCCTGCTCAAAGACGCCGGCTACCGTACCTTTGTAGGGGGGAATATCGGGCATCCGCTCCTGTGCGAAGTGGACCAAATCCGCCCAGACGACTACGTGGTGCTGGAGCTGTCCTCCTTCCAGCTGATGACCATGCACCAGAGCCCCAGCGTGGCGGTCGTCACCAATATCTCGCCGAATCATCTGGATATGCACAGGGATATGAACGAATATGTCTCGGCAAAAAAGAACATCTTTCTGTATCAAGAGGATCGGGACAAGGTGGTACTCAATGCGGATAACGAGATCACCGCATCCTTTGCCAAACAGGCCAGAGGGCAAGCTGTCCTGTTCAGCCGGAACAAATTATTAGATCGTGGTGTCTGCGTTAAGGACGGCATGATTGTGGATAACAATCGACCGGTGATGGCAGTCTCAGACCTGAAACTGCCAGGTGCGCACAACTTGGAGAACTACATGGCGGCGATTGCAGCAGTAGATGGGCTAGTATCCAACGAAACCATCCGCGCATTTGCACGAACATTCCAAGGTGTGGAGCACCGTATTGAGTTGGTACGGGAATTAAATGGCGTACGCTGGTACAATGATTCTATTGCCTCCAGCCCCACCAGGACGATTGCCGGGCTACGATCTTTTCCAGATAGAGTAATCCTTATTGCAGGAGGATATGATAAAAAGATTCCCTATGATATTCTTGGTCCTGAAATTACGGCACATGTCAAGGAATTGATTTTAACAGGGGCAACCTCGGACAAAATTCAGGCGGCAACGCTTGCTGTACCGGGATATCAGCCGGGTCATCCAAGAATCTACCGGTGCTGTGACCTTCGCAATGCGGTGGACCAGGCCTATGAGATTGCCAAACCGGGGGATGTGGTCATCCTTTCCCCGGCCAGCGCCTCTTTCGACCAGTTCAAAAATTTCGAGGAGCGGGGGAATACCTTCAAGCGATATGTCATGGAACTTCAGCCATAGAAGAAAAGAAAGGTGTTGAACCAATTCGTGGAAACTTATGAGATGCTGGAACGGCTGTGCCGGTTGGACGGGCCGTCCGGTTTCGAGCGGTCGGTGACGACAGAGGCAAAACAACTGCTGGAGCCGCTGATGGACGAGGTGTGGACGGATCGGCTGGGCAACGTGGTGGGTGTGCGCCGCTGCGGGAAGCCGGGGGCGAGAAAACTGCTGCTGGACGCCCACCTGGATGAGATCGGCCTGGTGGTCACCGGGATCCAGGACGGTTTCCTCCGTTTCGGGACCATTGGCGGAGTGGATCCCCGCATGCTTCCGGACCGGGAGCTGACCATCCTCACTGATCCCCCCATGCTCGGGGTGGTGGCCTGCCTTCCGCCCCATGTGCTGTCCGCAGAGGACCGGGAGAAGGCCCCTCCCGTCCAGGACTTCTATGTGAATACCGGCCTGAGCCAGGAGGAGGCGGAGCGCCGCATCCCCATCGGCACTCCCATGGTGTTCCGGGGGAGCTTCTTCCGTCTGGGGAAGAACCAGGTGTGCGGCAAGGCGTTGGACGACCGATCCTGCTTCACGGCCCTGCTGCGGGCGGCCCAGATGCTCCAGGGCAAAGAACTGAACGTAGACCTCTGCCTCATGGGCAGCGTGCAGGAGGAGGTGGGCTGTGCCGGGGCTGCCACCGGCACCCAGGCGCTGGCACCGAACTGCTGCGTGGCGGTGGACGTTACCCACGGCAGAACGCCGGACAGCCCCAAAGACCAGGCCTATGCCCTGGGGGGCGGGCCTGCCGTGGCCATCGGCCCCAACATGACCCGGTGGATGTCCAGCCGGCTGCTGGAGCTGGCCGAGAAGGAGGGGATTCCTGTCCAGAGGGAGGTCATCGGCGGCCACTCGGGCACCAACGCCTGGGTGATGCAGACCCGGAACGAGGGGGTCGCTACCGCGGTGGTCTCCCTGCCACTGAAGTATATGCACACACCGGTGGAGGTGCTGGATCTGGACGATCTGGAGAATACTGCGAAACTGCTGGCGTCCTTTGTGGAACACTTTGATGAGGAGCGTGACGGACAATGATCGAGACATTGAAGACCCTGTGCGCCCTGTCCGGCGTCTCCTCCTTTGAGGACGAGGTGCGGGACTATATCAAGGGCCGCGTCGCCCCTCATGCCGATGATGTTCGGGTGGACGCCATGGGCAACCTGATCGTGTTCAAGAAAGGGGCCAAGTCCACTGGGAACAAGCTGATGCTGTGCGCTCACATGGACGAGGTGGGGCTGATCGTCCGCACCATCA
Source organism: uncultured Eubacteriales bacterium (assembly GCA_905210385.1). GTDB lineage: Bacteria > Bacillota > Clostridia > Oscillospirales > Oscillospiraceae > Enterenecus. The sequence continues at coordinate 2,906 of CAJLWS010000154.1, forward strand.
CCGACGAGGGCTACCTGAAGTTCGCCTGTGTGGGCGGCATCGACCGCCGGGTGCTGCTGGGCAAGCCGGTGGCGGTGGGCCCGAAGAAGGTGCCAGGGGTCATCGGGCTCAAGGCCATCCACCTGACCACGCCGGAGGAGCGCAAGAAGGTGCCCCGTCTGGAGGACTACTATATCGACATCGGCGCCAAGGACAGGGCAGAGGCAGAAGGGCTGGTCAGTCTGGGCGACTGCGGCGTCTTTGTGGGCGACATCGTGGAGTTCGGCGACGGCATGCTCAAGGCCAAGGCCATCGATGACCGGGTGGGCTGCGCGGTGCTGGTCAAACTGCTTGAGGAGGAACTGCCCATGGACTGCACCTTTGTCTTTACGGTGCAGGAGGAGGTGGGCACCCGGGGCGCCTTCGGCGCGGCCTTCTCGGTGACGCCGGAGATTGCCATGGTGCTGGAGGGCACCACCGCCGCCGATAACCCCGCCCTGGACGAGCACACCCAGGTGTGCTGGCCGGGGAAGGGGCCGGTGATCTCCTGGATGGACGGCAGCGCCATCTACGACCGGGAGCTGTTTGAGCTGATGCGGGGTCTGGCCCGGGATAACGGGCTGCCCTGGCAGATAAAGCACTATCTGGCCGGCGGCACCGACGCCGGAGCCATCCAGCGTACTAAGGCCGGTGTGCGGGTGACGGGGATCTCTGCCGCCGTGCGGTATCTCCACGCGCCCAGCAGCGTGGCCAGCATCTCCGATATGGAACACATGCTCACCCTGGCCCGGCTGTTCATCCGGGCCGTGGCCGAGCGAAGCTGACGGGAGGAATCAGGTCTATGGATATGATAACAATTTTGGAACGGCTCACTGCCGCCTACGGCCCTGCTGGACAGGAGGGGGAGGTGGCCCGGGTGATCGAAGAGCTGGCCGCGCCCTATTGTGACAAGATCAAGCGGGACACCATGGGTAATCTTATCTGCCGGAAAAAGGGGAAGGGCCCCAAGGTGATGTTCTCCGCACACATGGACTCCATTGGCCTGGTGGCCACCCACATCGAGGAAAAGGGGTTCGTGCGGGTGGGGGCTATCGGGGGCGTCTCCCCGGCCAAGGTGCTCCACACCCCCGTCCGCTTTGCTGATGGCCGGAGCGGCGTGGTGAGCGCCCAGACCGGCGTGGAGATCTCCAAGCTGAAGATCTCCGACCTGTTTCTGGACGTTGGTGCGTCCAGCCGGGAGGAGGCGGAGAAACTGGTCCAGGTGGGCGATGTGGCAATTTTTGACACCAGGCTGGTCCAGCTGGGCAGCCGGGTGAGCGCCCCCTATCTGGACAACCGGGCCTCCTGCGCGGTGCAGCTCATGGCTATGTCCATGATGGGTGAGACGGACAACGACCTGTACTTCGTCTTTTCCACCCAGGAGGAGGTGGGGCTGCGGGGCTCCAAAACCGTTGCCTATGCCATTGAGCCCGACTACGCCCTGGCGGTGGACGTCACCGACGTGGACGACACCCCCGGCTCTGAAAAGTGCGGGACGGTCCAGCTGGG
>CAJLWS010000155.1 GCA_905210385.1 uncultured Eubacteriales bacterium
AAGAACACCGCGGATCGCCCGCCGGTGCGCATGCCGGTGCCCGCGGTGGTCACAGTGCCCATGTCCATGCACATCGGCGCGCCGGCCAAGCCTGTGGTCAAGGCCGGGGACACGGTGAAGGTGGGCCAGCTGATCGCGGAAGCCGGCGGCTTCGTGTCTGCGCCCATCCATTCCGGCGTGTCGGGTAAGGTGAAGAAGCTGGACCAGATCCTGGGCTCCAATGGCCGGTACGACACTGCCATCGTCATTGAGACGGATGGGGAGCAGCAGGTGTATGAGGGAATCACGCCCCCGCAGGTCACCGGCCTGGACAGCTTTGTGGAGGCGGTGCGGGCCTGCGGCGTGGTCGGCCTGGGCGGCGCGGGGTTCCCCACCAGCGTGAAGCTTAAGGTGAAACCGGAGCAGGTGGAGGCCATCGTCATCAACGGAGCGGAGTGCGAGCCCTACATTACCTCGGACACCCGTACCATGCTGGATGATGCCGGAGACATTGCGGAAGGAGCTATGTTGCTCCAAAAGTACTTCACTCCCCAGCGCATCATTATGGCCATTGAGGACAACAAGCCCCAGTGTATCCAGAAGATGAAGGAAGCGGGGAAGAGCGTACCCGGCTTTGAGGTGGCGGCGCTGCCCGCTGTCTACCCCCAGGGCGGTGAGAAGGTTATCATCTTCCACACCACTGGTAAGATTGTCCCCGAGGGCAAGCTGCCCATTGACGTAGGGGTGTTGGTGATCAACTGCACCACCCTGGCGGCCATCGCCAAGTACCTCAAGACCGGCATGCCCCTGGTGGAGAAGGTGGTCACGGTGGACGGCTCCGCCGTGGACAAGCCCCAGAACGTCATCGTCCCCGTGGGCGCCAGCATGAAGGACGTGCTGGACTTCTGCGGGCTGAAGAGCGAGCCCCGGAAGGTGCTTTACGGCGGGCCCATGATGGGCATTGCCGTGCCCAGCCTGGACGCCCCCGTGATGAAGAACACCAACGCGGTGTTGGCCTTTGCCGAGGCGGACGCCGGCGAGCCGGTCACCACCGCCTGCATCCGGTGCGGCCGGTGCGCCGCCCACTGCCCGCTGAACCTGCAGCCCGCCGCCTTTGAGACGGCCTACCGCAACAACGAGCCGGAGACCCTCAAGGCGTTGAAGGTCAACCTGTGCATGGAGTGCGGCTGCTGCGCCTACGTCTGCCCGGCCAAGCGTCCCCTGGTCCAGGTGAACAAGCTGTCCAAGGCTATGCTCAACCAGTACAACGCCCAGCAGAAGGCCCAGGCAGAGGCCAAGGAGAAGAAGGAGGCGAGTGTGAATGGCTAAGAATCTGACCGTATCAGTCTCCCCCCATCTCCATGATGGGATCACCACACAGACCATCATGAGGGACGTGCTCATCGCCCTGGCCCCTGCGGTAATCGCCTCGGTGGTGTTCTTTGGGGTGCGCGCCCTGCTGGTGGAGGCCGTGTGCGTGGCGGTGGCCATCCTGTGCGAATGGGCCTTTGAGAAGATCTGCAAGCGCCCCGTCACCGTATCCGACCTGTCCGCCGCCGTCACCGGCCTGCTGCTGGCCCTGAACCTGCCCTCGGGCATCCCCCTGTGGCAGGCGGCCTTCGGCGCCTTCGTGGCCATCGTGCTGGTCAAGCAGATGTTCGGCGGCATCGGCTACAACTTCGCCAACCCGGCCATCACCGCCCGGGTCATCATGCTGGTGGCCTTCTCCGGCACCATGACCAGCTGGGTGGTGCCCAGCTTTGTGGACGCGGTGAGCTCCGCCACCCCTCTGGCCATCCTGAAGGCGGGGGAGGGGGAGCTGCCCACCCTGCTGGAGATGTTCCTGGGCGCCCGGGGCGGCAGCTTGGGTGAGACCAGCTGCCTGGCTCTGCTTCTCGGCGGCATCTACCTCATCGCCCGCAAGGTGATCACCTGGCACACCCCGGTGGCGTTCATCGGCACCGTGCTGGTGCTCACCGCCCTGCTGGGGCAGCAGCCCCTGTACCAGGTCATGGCCGGCGGCTTGTTCATCGGCGCCTTCTTCATGGCCACCGACTACACCACCTCGCCCCCCACTCCTGCCGGGAAGATCATCTTCGGCGTGGGCTGCGGTCTGATCACCACCGCCATCCGGGTCTGGGGCAACTATCCCGAGGGCGTGTCCTTCTCCATCCTGCTCATGAACATTCTCAACCCCTATATCTGCGTGTGGACGCAGCCCAAACCCCTGGGAGGTGTGAAGGAATGACCAAGACGAAAAGCTCTGCAGTTTCTGATTTTGTACTCCCCATCGGGGTGCTGCTGCTCATCTGTATCGTGGCCTCCGCTCTGCTGGCCTACACCAACAGCGTCACCGCCCCCATCATCGCGGCCTCCGAGGAGGAGGCGGCCCGGCAGGCCCGGATCGCCGTGCTCCCCGAGGCGGACGACTTTGAGGAGATCCAGGTGGACGGCCTGCCCGACTCCATCACCCAGGTGTACCGGTCTACCAACGATGTGGGCTACGTGTTCATGATCACCTCCGACGGCTACGGCGGCCGGGACACCCTGAACATGATCTGCGGCATTGACTCGGAAGGTCATATCACCGACACCCAGGTGCTCAGCCATGAGGAGACCGTGGGCCTGGGATCCAAGATCACCGGGGACGATTTCCGAAGCCAGTTTGTGGGGAAGGACGCCAGCTTGGAGGGCGTGGACATCATCTCTGGTGCCACCTTCTCCTCTAACTACTATATCAATGCCATCCGGGATGCCTTCACGGCCTATGATCTGGTAAAGGAGGGGCAGTGAAAAATGAAGAATAAACTGAGAATCCTCACCAACGGTATCATCCGGGAGAACCCCATTCTGGTGTTGGTGCTGGGCACCTGCCCCTTCATGGCGGTCACCACCCAGGCGTCCAACGCCATCGGCATGGGCGCGGCGGTCACCTTCGTGCTGCTGTGCTCCAATATGCTCATCTCCTTGCTGCGGAAAGCCATCTCGGAGAAGGTGCGCATCCCCTGCTATATCGTGGTCATCGCCTCCTTCGTCACCTTAGTGCAGATGATCGTCCAGGCATTCCTGCCCGACCTGAACACGGCCTTGGGCCTGTACCTGCCTCTGATCGTGGTCAACTGCATCATCCTGGGCCGGGCGGAGATGTTCGCCGGCAAGAACGGTGTGTTCGACTCCGCCCTGGACGCCATCGGCATGGGGGCTGGGTACACCCTGGCCATGCTGGTGATGGCCAGTATCCGGGAGATCCTGGGCAGCGGCACCTGGTTTGGCATGGAGGTGCCTGTGCTGGCGGACAACAACATCTCCATCATGGTTATGGCCCCTGGCGGCTTCGCCGTGTTTGGCGTGCTCATCGCCGTGGTCAACAAGGTCACCAAGGGCAAGGCCCCCCGGAAGAAGGAGTTCGGCTGCGCCAACTGCCCAAGCGCCGCGGTGTGCGGCGGCGGGCTGAGCTGCGCCGGTGAAGGAAAGGAGGCGGCCGGGAAATGAGAGAGATCATTGCCATCATCATGACTGCCGTCCTGGTCAACAACTATGTCCTGAGCCAGTTTTTGGGCATCTGCCCCTTCTTGGGGGTGTCCAAGAAGCTGGACCAGGCCAGCGGCATGTCCATCGCCGTCATCTTTGTCATGGTGCTTGCCACCGCCGTGACCTATCCCATCCAGTATTTCGTTCTGAACCCCAATGGCCTGGGCTACCTCCAGACCATCGTGTTCATCCTGGTGATCGCCGCCCTGGTGCAGCTGGTGGAGATCATCCTGAAAAAGTATATCCCAGCGCTCCACGCCTCCCTGGGCGTGTACCTGCCCCTGATCACCACCAACTGCGCGGTGCTGGGCGTGTGTATCAGCAATGTGGACAGCTACCTGGTGGAGGGCGCCGCCTTCGGCATCAGCTTTGTCCACGCCCTGTTCAACTCCTTCGGCAGCGGCCTGGGCTTCTTCCTGGCCATGGTGCTCTTTGCCGGGGTGCGCACCCGGGTGGAGCGGTGCAACTGCCCGGAGTGCTTCAAGGGCATGCCCATCACCCTGCTGTCCGCCTCCATCCTGTCCGTGTCCTTCATGGGCTTTGCCGGACTGGTGGAGAATCTGCTGGGTTAAGGAGGGCGTGAACGATGGATGTTTTTCAAGTTGTGATCATTGCGGTGGCCGTGTTGGCCATCATCGCCCTGATCTGCGGGGTGATGCTCACCGTGGCCTCCAAGTTCATGGCGGTGGAGGAGGATGAGCTCTTCCCCGCAGTGCGGGAGTGCCTGCCCGGCGCCAACTGCGGCGCCTGTGGCTTTGCCGGGTGCGACGGCTACGCCTCCGCCCTGGTGGCCGATCCGGAGCTGTCTATCACCCTGTGCGTCCCCGGCGGCGCCAGCGCCGCCCAGCAGTTGGGCCAGGTGCTGGGCCGTGAGGGCGGCGAGGGGGTGAAGATGGTGGACGAGGTGCGCTGCGGCGG